>JAZNFC010000052.1:0-12917 GCA_045588935.1 Alistipes sp.
GAATAGAATAACCTTCTTCGAGCATTCTCATATATTTGAGTAATGCTCCATAATCGTGCTTTTTGCGCATAAAGAAACCCCAAAAGTTTTTTGTCCAAACTTTTGGGGTCACTTCATTTACTTTAGTCACCCACTTTTCTATTTATACAAAAACGCATTACGGATGCAAGGTCTTAATAGCATCAAGAATTATCAGCTTCTTGGCATCATTCTTATCAACGACCATAACACATGGGGTGTATGATGTATCATACTTCAAGTTCTCCCATACGTAGTTAGTCGTAGGCTCAATAAACTGACGCTTAAACTCCGGCGACAAACCGGGGATAAGCGAGAGCAGACACTCATCAAATGTGCTATATCCAAATTGCGCATAAGTCATACGTGCGTCTTCGAGGTTCGCAGTCTCCATCATAGCGATCCAACAACAGAATACATCTGAGCCAAAGTTACATGACAGCGTAACGGTGGTTACACCCACATTGGTAATCTCCACCTCGGCCTCGGCGCTGCTTATAGTATCGGGCTTGGTGCGTATCTGCTCCATCTCAACACCGCCGAGCATAACATATTCCTGACCCTCCTTATAATCCATAAGCACGGCAATGATAAGGTAGTCGGTAGCCGACGTTACCGACATAGGATAGCCGGGAACATACTCGCAATCCTTGCCATTCTCCCAGTTAAAGGTGAGTGTACCCTCAAGCATAAAACCATATTGCAAGACCCATGCACCGGGGTTAGACTCATACTGGTCATAGGTACGCTTATCTACAACCGAGCAACGCCAATACTGACCCTCCTCGGCATTGATTCTAAACTTGAACGATGACGAGCCTACCTCCAACACCTCGATAAGCTTCTTACCCGTAGAGTCACCATCGGGCACTGTGGCACCCGACAGAAGACCATTGTAGTATGCCTGTATGATCTGCTCCGTGCTATTATAAGTATAGGTAAGCTGGATGTAGAGCGAGTAGTAGCCATTTGCTACATCCACCGTTACGAAGCCCTCGGTAAAGGGTGTCATATTCTTACCCTCCACAGCCGCAGCATCGGGATAGTAACCCGAGGTCTCGATATTCAATACATAGGCGTCAATAGAGTCCTTGAGCGTATATTTACCATATGGCAATGCCGATGTCATGGTCTCATCAAGCGTGTAGAAGTCGAGGTCGAGAAACTCACCTGTTGTAAGCTCAAGGCGCACAAAGTAGTTATAGCTCTCATACCAACCACCATTCGTGCTCTTGACCGTCACGATGCGGGCACCGGGAATCTCGGGCATCTCGAAGTCATCGTTAACACCAGGTGTTGAGGGAGTATCTGTATCCTTCTCCTTTGTTGTCATGACAATCATGTTTGAGAGAGCCACGCTACCCGAGGCGCTCTTTGCTGCCGCTACGATGGTGTAGGTGGTGTCGGGCGTAAGGCCACTAACCACGGCCTCATCCTTCTTGATATCCAGAGCCGTACCCTTGCTCAAGACCTCCTCGGCAGTGATGGCGTCATCGGTAATCATGTAGGCAGCCTCCACGGCACCACTCACCGAGTAGCCAAACGAAATGGTCGTAGATGATATACCCCCCTTCGTAATCTCAATCTTAAGAGGAGCAACAGCATCCTTCTGCTCACAACCACAAAGAAGTGTTGCCACGAGCAACATTGCGGGCATAAATGCTGCAAAAAGTTTCTTAATCTGCATTTGTGTAGTCTTTTATTAAATTGTTGGTAAAATATCTCAAATATTCGACAAAGGTACAAATAATAGAATAACAATGCATTATTTTGTAACCTTAATAAGCTCCACCTTAAACTCAAGAGCCTCATTGGGGCCAATATTCTCACCCGCACCTCGCTCACCATAAGCGAGCTCGGCAGGTATCCAGAGGGTAATCTGACCACCCTCCTTCACAAGCTTCATGCCCTCGGTCCAACCCTTAATCACGCGGTTAAGACCAAACGAAATAGACTCGCCACGCTCGTAGCTCGAGTCAAAGATCTTACCTGTACGAGTCTTACCCTCGTAGTTTACCTCTACGATATCGCTATCGGCGGTTGCTTGTGCACCCGTACCCTCACGGTCGATACGATAGAGAAGACCCGACTCGGTCTTCTTTACACCCTCCATCTTCTCGACATCCAAAAGCCATGCAGCCGAAGCCTCGGCATTCTCGGTGAGAGCCTTTGTGCGCTCGGCCTCCTCCTTGGCACGCTGCTGGTCAGTGTAGCTCTTAACAACACGCTGCATCTCATCCATAGTCATGCGAATATTACCATCTACGCTGTCGGCATGCTCAATAGCTGCAATGTCACGTATAGCCATCTCCACGCTGTTAAGTGAGAGCTTGGCATCAATGCCCTTCAACGAAGCACCCATAGACTGACCCATAAATGACGATACGAACTCACGTGTGAACTCCTCGTTGTAGAGCTCGGGGAGTGCAGGCAAGGTATCGGGCATATCCGTAGCAGTGTAGTCGCGCTGCATCTTCGCCTGCATATAGGGGAAGAAACGTGTATATTGGAACTCCATCATGCGCTGGTTATTCTGCTGAAACTCCTCACTATCAACATCACCACTCTTATAGAAGTCGCGCAAATTCTCGATAACAATATCACGATCAAGGTTGAGATCCGACATGCCAAACTTGAGCTGATAACCCATATCTGCACCTATAGCATAAGACAAGGAGTCGAGCTCACCACCACGGCCGCTACCCGAGCAGCCAACAGCCGACAACGCTACAACAACGGCAGCTACGGCAACAAAAAACTTTTTCATCTTCTTTACTTTTAATTTAATTATTGATTATTATCGGTTTGTTTATCCTCTTCATCTGTCGCAGAGGTAGCATCACCACTCTCGACTAACTTTTCGTCAGGCACCTTATTATCCGCTATCTCCTCCGTCACGCTCTCCTCCTCATCCTCGGGGCGGTTGCCGGCCTCAACATCATACTCCTGGTCGTCGATAATAAGGGTCACGGCATAGCGACTCTTACCCGTCTGTCCACGCAAGACCTCCATATCGACATCGCCCAGCACAATAGCATCAACCGGAAGGTCGGGATGCTGGAACTTAAGGTAGTCGCTCACGATGCGGTTGCGACGCTCCATGATTGTCTTAAGCTGATTATCGACATAGTCACCATAGAGAGTCATAGCCTTCGCATGGTTATTCATATGTGCAGGGCTGATACCACGCGCCAAGAGCATCGAATCGGCAAATGCCACAACGCCCTTATTCGAAAGACGCATATCGCTGATGCGGGCAATATCGAGCATATCTATACGCTCACCATCCCCCACCTGCGTAGCATTGTAGTATGCCATCTTGAGGTTTAGGTCGGCAATATCGCGCACGGCACGACTATAGTTTACGCGCTGCGTAAGGCGCACCTTGGTCGTGGGCTCCTTCTTTATCTCCTCGGCCATTCTATCGAGGTGGGCATACTGCTCCGAGTCGAGCGTCGGTGTGAGCATATCTACCTCGAAGCTCTGGAAGGCATCCTGCTTATTGGGAGCCATCCAACTGAAGGGGGCAGCAACAATCTTCAACAATAGATTGCCTATAGCCCTGAAGATAACCTTGCGCAACGAGAACTCCGGAGAGTCGATATTACCCGTAATAGGCAGATCGACATCTATATGATCATCCTTATCGGTCAAGAGATAGACACCCAAACGCAGAGGCACAGCATGCTCGGGCTTCAGCTTTTTGTTCTTCTTACCCACCTGCAAGTTATAGGTACCCAGCTGGTTAACACCGCTGATACGTCCATTCGTAACGATATTCTGACTGCGGAATGTGAAGTTACCCGACTCCACAGGGTAGGCAGTATAGTACTCCACGAAGGTCGAGAGGGCCGGCATATCGATATTGGTCAACGTGGCAAGAAGACTCTGGTTATAGAAGTCCGAGAGAGAGCCCTCCCACACCATGAGCATAGAGCCCTGCTTGGGAAGACGGCCACGCACCCTCACTCGGTTTTTCGTCTTAAGGTCGAAGTTGCGCGACGAAATGTTGACACCCGACAAGTTATAGTTGAAAGGCTCATGCATGGTCATATCGGCATACTCGACATAGCCTCCCGTCAACGAGAGCTCACCGATGCGCAAGACCATGTTCTGCATGGGTGCCACCTCATCTTTCGTGGTCACCGTGACACGCTCCGTCACGCTATACATATCCTCGCCAAGGCTCTTCTCCTGCGTCTCGGTCGAGACCTCGGGGTCGCTGACAAAGAGCGTATCGAAGTTTGTCGAGCCATCGGCATTAAAGATAAAGCGCGTAGCATAGTTCTTGGCTGTGAGCGTTTCGAAGAGGTAGAGCTCCTTATTGATATTCATCTGCTCGACCTTTGCCATGAGGCTCTCGGCCTTGAGCAGGTTCTTGCCATCCTCATCCGTAACCGACAACGACTGAACAGCCAAGTCACCATAGATATCCATCGACATGATATCCAGCACGTTACCCTCCAACACAACATCTCCCGAGGCAAGGCCCTGCAAATCACGCACATTAAGATAGGGGGTAACATACTTCATCGTCTCGGCAAGAGGAAACTCCTCCAACGTGCCATCAAACTTAAAGTCGTAGTTATCAATATTGAGCGAGAGGTCACCATCAAGCAGCGCGCGGTCGTTAATCATCGCATGAGCTGCTATATCGGTGAACTCATCCCCGAGCTTCAGCTCATCGGCAATAAGCGCGAGCTCGGTGAGCTGCCAGCGTTGCTCCAGCACCTTATCATAGTAGCAGAAGTCGCCCTCGGCAATCGACACATTGGCTATCGTGACACGCCAATCACCATCCTCCGCATCATCCTCCGCATCATCCTCCGCAAGGTAGGTGACATCTATAAACTCCAGCAGGTCATCGAAATTAAAGATATCGCCATTCTGCTCGATGCGCGCCACGGGGGCCTTGACAGACACCTCGCGCACGAAGATATGCTCATCGAAGAGCGACTCCATATCGAGGCGGGCAACAACACTACCCAAGCGCACAAAGTTAGTCGTATCATCTGCCTCATAGAGGTGGACATTCTCTGCCGTGGCAACACCCTCAAAGAGCTTCACACGCAGGTTATCCATCGTGAGGTGACGACCGACAAGAGCCTTATCGTTATCCTCAACAACCCACTCGGCAAGAGGGCCCAGCCATGCAACGGCAGCAACAAGCATAAGCACCACCGCCGAAACAAGAGCCACCAGCGACCACATGACAACACGCAACACCTTGCGCACACCACTCATCCGCGTTGTGCGGCTCTCTCCCACCTTATTCATAGTCTGCTCATCCATAACATACTACTTTTGCCACTTATAGGTAAACCTTCTCAACGGGCGAAGCATAAAGCCCGGCATATACTTACATATCGGGATAAGGAGCTTAAACCACCAGTCGGGCACAACAACCCTACGTCCCTTAAACATTGCGCGAAGGCCTCGACGCGCACAGCTCTGCGGAGTCATCAGGACACCATACCTCACACCGAACCTCTGCAAGCTCTTCGATAGGCCATAGAGGTCGGTAGCGATACCCGCAGGGCAGATAGCCGTAGCCGTAACACCCGTCTTATGCAACTCCTTGGCAAAGGCTTGCGTAAAGCTCTTGGTAAGCGCCTTCGACGAGCTATACATGGCAAGACCCGGGAAGGGCATCCATATCGAGTATGACGACATATTCAATATGTGACCCTTGCCACGCTTAACCATATCGGCACCATAGAGGCGGCACATCAAGACCATAGTCATGTCATGCAGCATGATGATGCGCTCCAGACGCTCAACAGGCGTATTCAATATATCACAGAAGGAGAATATGCCGGCGTTGTTTATCACAACATCGAACTCATACCCCTCGGCAACGCTCCACTCATGCAATCTATATGCAGCATCGGACACAGCTAAGTCCATGACCTTGGCGACACAACGTACACGATGCTGATGCTCGATATCCTCCGCCTCGTGTATTACACTCTCCAGAATATCGACCATAACAAGATTATAGCCAAGCATAGCCAACTGCTCGGCATATTGGCGACCAATGCCTAACGCAGCACCCGTAACCAAGGCCCATGCCGAGCCTCGCTCAACAGCACCACGACGCTTACCACAACACATAGCCACGCCTACTTAATCTTGTTAATCTCCTTCCACAAACGCTCCGGGATATGCTCCTTGCAGTTGTGGCAGCACTGCATATCTACCGAGTACATACGCGCCATGCAGTAGTCACGATGATCGCAGCCACTGCGTGTTGACATATCGCCGGCCTTGAGCTTATTGACAAACGCAGGGTCATTAACCAAGGCGCGCGCCATCTGCACGAGCTCAAAGCCCTCATCCAAGACCCTCTCTATACCCTCGCGTGACACCAAGCCACCGACATACACCAGCGGACACTTCAGGGCCTCGCGGAACTTCTTGGCATTCTCCAAGAAGTAGCACTCCTCGAAGTCGTACTGCTTAATCAACCACTGTCCGAAGAGCGACACCACAATCTTCTGCAGCCACTCGTTCCAACCCATATAGTACCCCATGGTCTTTGTCGGAATGCGACCACGCATCACCGCCATAGGAGCCTTCGACACGAAGCCCGACGAAAGCACAATGCCATCAACCCCAAAAGTCTCAATCTGCTTGGCTATCTCTATAGACTCGGGCACCTGAATACCGCTCTTAAAGCCATCCTCCATGTTGTGCTTGACAAGCACGCCCATGCCGCGCTTGCGGGCTGCCGTAACGACCTCCTCCAAGCACATATTCATAAAGCGCATGCGATTCTCGAGCGAGCCGCCATACTCATCACGACGACGGTTCGTATAGGGTGACAAAAACTGCGAGATAAGATATCCATGTCCGGCATGCACCTCCACAGAGTCGAAGCCCGCATTATAGGCCGTCTCCACTGCCGTGCCGAAGTCCTTGGCAAACTGCTTAATCTCACTCTTCGACATGCGTCGGTGAAACGTAGGCGAGTAAAGGTTAAAACCGTTAGATGCCGACACAGGAAAGCTACCCGCCGTTGACCAGTGGGTCATATTTCCACAGTGGCCGAGCTGAATACCTACGGCTGCGCCCTCATGGTGCACAGCATCCGTCAAGTCACGCAACGCAGGGACAATCTCGTCACGCAGCCACAGCTGCTTGTTGAATGAGATACCGCTGCGATTAATCGAGGCATAGGCCACGGTAGTCATACCGACACCTCCGCGCGCAACGCTCACATGGTAATCCTTCAAGGCCTGCGTAGGAGCGAAGTCCTTACCCATAGACTCGAAGGCGGCAGAACGGATGACGCGGTTACGAAGCGTCACACTACCTAACTTATAAGGAGTAAATAACTTTGACTCCTCCAATTTCTTCTTATTTTCCATATCTGGTAATTAGTAAATAAACGGAATTATACGCTTACGCCTTAAGCTTGTGAACTCCTCACCAAACTCGCTCTCATAGCGCCTATAGAGCGAGGCCGAGCGAGGCCCGAGGTTGGCAAAGGTCCAGAGCGCAAAGACTGCACCTGCCCATGACCATGAAGCGATGGCAAAGCCCACCCACTCCATAAACTCACCGAAGTAGTTCGCCGACGATACATAGCGAAACATGCCTCCACGGGGAATGTAGTGCTTCGTATCTCCGGGCTTGCGCAAGTGACGGATAACATAATCCGAGTGAAGGTTCGTAATGAAACCAAAGAGGAACACCGCAATGCCGATATAGATATATGGCTTCGACATCCAACCATCGTAGTAACCCATCTCGGGGCCATAGTAGAATATCCAGCCACCCTGCATCACAGCATTGAGAGTATTGAAAATCATACCCATAAGCATGATACCCACGGGCATATTCGACTTACCACGGATAAGCATCGGGAAGATAAACGAGCGCTGAAAGTAGTGTAGCTCGAAGATGAGGAACAACACTAAAGGTGCCACCTCCATCTTCGCAGGCGAAAACCACCACATGGCCGCCATGGCAAAAAATACGGGACACTCCATCAATACCCAAGCCACACGATTAGGCACCGGAAAACCAAACTTCGGGTTAAAAAGGTAGCCGTAGCCCGCCTCAATAAAATAGAGGGCAATAAACACCACAACGGCAATAGCCGCCATAACAACAAGGAAGGTATTGTAACACTCCAACGATACTATCTCCGAAAACATAATTTTCTGTTTTTAATCTATTTGTCGCTTTCTTTTATCTCTTTGTCTATCACGCTAACTAAATACGCATATATTCGTGCAAAATTACAAAATTTTCCTCATTAACTACCATTTTGCCACAATATTTTTACGCAGTAAAAAGAAATGAGGCCGTACGACATTGTCGAACAGCCTCAAATACCGATAATGGAGATGTACTACTCCACGTAGTATCCCTTACCCATATCTCGAGGTGTAGGCTCGGGTATCTCCTCTGAAGGATAGCCAAAGGCTATAGCCACAAGCAGCTTATATCCCTCGGGCAGCTGCAGACGCTCCATATAGGGGCGCGCCGCCACAGAGTTCATGACGGGGACAACACTACCCAGGCAGCATGAGCCGATACCCATGCTCCAGGCCGAGAGCATCATATTTTCCGAAAGAAGTCCCGCATCGAACTCCCCGCTATAGCTCTCCTCGGGAACGGCTATGAAGGCCACCGTAGGCGCATTACGAAAGATATTGCGGAAGTTGGCTTGCTCCTTGATTGCAGGATTCTCAGCAACGGCAACAGACGTAACACCATCTATAAACTCCTTACTATCAACCACACGCACAGCCCATGTCTGCTTATTCATCGCATTGGGAGCATAAAGACCACACTCTATGACCCTCCGCATCTGCTCACGACAGACGGGCTCCTCCTTATAATCACGAATAGAGCGACGTGTGAGGATATTATCCACAACGACATCCGCCGTAGAGCACTTATCGCTCGTCCGACATTCACAACAGCCAACACACAGCAACGCGGCACATATAGCCATAACTACCTTTTTCATAACTCATCAATTTATAAGTTTACCCTTAAGCACAATCTTGCGTATCACGGGCGTCTGGTGTGCATAGGGGAGATATGCCAACGAGGGAAGAGCCTTCGTGATATAGAAGTTTGCAACCTTACCACATGTGATAGAACCAAAATCCCTACTCTCGCCCATCGCCGCAGCACTATTGAGCGTCGCAGCATTCAGTGCCTCGGCAGGTGTCATCTTCATCTTAATAGATGCCAACGACACGACAAAGCGCATATTTCCCGAAGGGGCTGTACCGGGGTTAAAGTCCGAGGCGAGAGCCACAGCCAGACCCGAGTCAATCATCTTACGCGCAGGAGGATAGGTGATGCCGAGGAAGAAGGCACAGCCGGGCAACATCGTAGGCATGGTCTTCGTACCTCGCAGAGCCTCCACCTGCTCATCACCCATAGACTCGAGGTGATCAACCGAGAGAGCACCATGCTCAACACCAACCTCCACGCCACCCGACACAGCCAACTCATTGGCATGTATCTTGGCACGCAAGCCATATTTCGCACCCTCCGACATAATCTTTGCCGTCTCCTCAACCGTAAAGAAGCCCTTATCGCAGAAGACATCGACAAAGTCGGCCAAGCCCTCCTTGGCCACCGCAGGAATCATATCGCGACATACATGCTCGACATACTCCGCCTGACGGCCTCGGTAGGCACGACCCACGGCATGAGCACCAAGGAACGTAGCACGCACCTCGATGGGCGACGTCTCCTTGATGCGACGTATGACGCGCAAAATCTTAAGCTCATCCTCCAACGTAAGTCCATAGCCCGACTTAATCTCAACAAGGCCCGTACCCATGGCTATAATCTCCTCGACACGCTCCATAGCCTGACGATAAAGCTCCTCCTCCGAGGTATCGTGCAGACGGTCAGCCGAGTTCAGGATACCGCCGCCACGCTTGGCTATCTCCTCATACGACAAGCCATTAATCTTGTCGAGGAACTCCTGCTCGCGGCTACCGGCATAGACAATATGCGTATGCGAGTCGCAAAACGAGGGAAAGAGCCAGCCTCCCTCGGCATCGAGAACATCACAACCCTCAACCGCAGGCATAGCATCCATCGCGCCATAGGCCTTGATACGTCCATCTTCAGCCAAGAGCCAGGCGTTGGCCAACATCTCGATGTCGGCCATTGCCCTACCCTCAACTCTCTCGCGGCCACTCTCGTCGATGCCGACGAGCATGCCTATATTTTTAACGAGCAAGCTCATACTCCTTCAAGAATGTTACCGATGTCGCAATATGGGGATACATCACCGTGTCGTTATCAACGAAGGGAACAACCCTGCGGTAGGCCTCAAACAGAGCCTCCACAACTGCCGACGAACGAAGGTTGGTCATGCCATGACGGAACTCCAACGCCTGTGCCGAGTTCATAAGCTCGATAGCCAAGACACGCTCCGTATTCTTCACCACCTTCCAGAGCTTCGTAGCAGCATTTGAGCCCATGCTCACATGATCCTCCTGACCCTGTGACGAGGGTATAGAGTCACACGATGCGGGCCAGCACAAGCCCTTCGACTGGCTCACAATCGAGGCTGCCGTATATTGGGGAATCATAAAACCGCTATTCAAACCGGGGTTGGCAACCAAGAAGTTAGGCAGGTTGCGAGCTCCCGAGATAAGCTTATATGTGCGACGCTCCGAGATATTACCGAGCTCGGCAACAGCTATAGAGAGAAAGTCCATAGCCACGGCGATAGGCTGACCATGGAAGTTGCCCGCAGAGATCACCTCGTCGGTATCGGGGAAGACCGTGGGGTTATCCGTAGCCGAGTTAATCTCGGTCTCAAGCACCGATGCCACATAGGCTATAGTATCCTTCGAGGCACCATGTACCTGCGGAATGCAGCGGAACGAGTATGGATCCTGAACGTGCTGCTTGGGCTGCTTGCCAATCTCCGAGCCGGACAAAATATCACGGAAGTTCTTTGCCGTCTCAATCTGTCCACTATGAGGACGGATGGCGTGCACATTATGCTCGAAGGGCTCCATACGACCATCAAAGGCATCGAGCGACATAGCTCCGATATGGTCTGCCCAACGGCTCAAACGCTGTGCGTTGATAAGTGAATATACGCCATAGGCCGACATGAATTGCGTACCGTTAAGCAGAGCAAGACCCTCCTTCGAGCAGAGCGTGATAGGCTCCCAGCCCATCTTCTCCATCATCACCTGACCCTCGACAACCTCGCCATCAATCTCAACATGTCCCAAACCCAACAGAGGCAAGCACATGTGCGCCAAGGGTGACAGGTCACCCGAAGCACCCAACGAGCCCTGCTCATAGACTACGGGGATGATATTGTTATTCCACATCTCTATAAGACGCTCCACGGTAACGAGCTGTACGCCAGAGTGTCCATACGACAACGACTGCACCTTCAAGAGCAACATCAAACGTGCAATATCCGAGGGCACGCGGTCACCCGTACCACAGGCATGCGACATCATCAGGTTCTTCTGCAGCTGCGACAAGCCCTCCTTCTCCACCGAGATGTTGCACAGCGAGCCGAAGCCCGTAGTCACACCATAGATAGGACGTCCGGCATTCTCCATCTTCTTATCGAGATAGTCACGACACTTATTGATGCGAGCCTTGGCATCATCGCTCAATGCCAATTTATAGTTCTTGGCCAAGATCTCCTCAACACGAGCAATAGTCAATCGCTCGGCACTAATATAATGAATCATAGTATTATACAAATTATGTTTTTACTTATTCTCGTTATACACCTTCTCGATAAGGCTCATATCGGCAAGATTGGGAAGCGTAACCTTCAGCAGCGGTGTGCGCTCCATCTCGCGCTTGATAGCGAACATAGCACCCTCGTTACGTGCCCAGCTGCGACGTGCGATACCATTATTCACATCCCACAACAACATCTCCTCGATGTGGCGTGCCGAGTCTGCCGAGCCGTCGATAACCATACCGAAGCCACCATTCATAACCTCGCCCCAGCCTACGCCGCCACCATTGTGGATAGATACCCACGTAGCACCGCGGAACGAGTCACCGATAACATTGTGTACAGCCATATCGGCACAGAACTGCGAGCCATCGTAGATATTCGAGGTCTCACGATAGGGCGAGTCGGTACCCGACACGTCATGGTGGTCACGACCCAGCACGATAGGTGCTGAAATCTCACCTCGCTTAATAGCCTCGTTAAAGGCCAAGGCGATGCGTGTGCGGCCCTCAGAGTCAGCATAGAGAATACGTGCCTGTGAACCCACAACGAGCTTATTCTGCTGCGCCTCACGTATCCAATGAAGGTTATCCTCCATCTGTCCCTGAATCTCGGCAGGCGAGCTCTTAAGCATCTCCTCCAAGACCTCGGCGGCAATGCGGTCACTCGTAGCCAAGTCCTCCTCCTTACCCGAGGTACACACCCAACGGAAGGGGCCGAAACCATAGTCGAAGAACATCGGGCCCATGATATCCTGAACATACGAGGGATAGCGGAACTTACCATCCTTGCCCATAATATCGGCACCGGCACGTGACGACTCCAACAGGAAGGCATTACCATAGTCGAAGAAGTACATGCCACGCGCTGTGAGCTTATTGATGGCTGCCACATGACGACGCAACGACTCGCGCACACACTCATGGAAGCGCTCGGGCTCCTCGGCCATCACGCGGTTAGACTCCTCGTAAGAGTAGCCCACGGGGTAGTAACCTCCCGCCCAAGGGTTATGCAATGAGGTCTGGTCGGAGCCCAAATCGACATTCATCTCCTCCTCGGCAAGACGCTCCCACAAATCCACAACATTTCCCACATAGGCAAACGAGATAACCTCCTTATTCTCCACAGCCTGCTTCACACGAGGAATAAGCTCGTCGAGTGATGAGTAGAGCTCATCCACCCAGCCCTGCTT
>JAZNFC010000053.1:0-28441 GCA_045588935.1 Alistipes sp.
TTCATTTGGGATATGCAGGTAATAGCGGGCTATTATCAAATATTCCAAATGAAAAGATACCGAAAAGAGCCTCAAAGAGACCAAAACAATCTTCTCGCGGCAACGCAGAACTCATTTAATAAAATCCAAAACAGCTTCTAATAAAATCCAAAACAGCTTCTAATATCGCGTAACAAGATTAAATTACATTATGAGAGAGTATATCGAGATATCTATGACGTGTAGAGACAGCGAGCAGGCCGATATAGTCATCGCCTTCCTCGCAGACTACCCATTCGATAGTTTCGACACCGAAGGTGGAGGTTCAATCGTGAAGGCCTATATCCTTGCCGAGGAGTGGGCACAATGCCGCGAAGAGGCTCTTGCCGCCATAGAAGGCTATGGCGAGGTGAGCCACGAGAAAAGCATCGAGGATGAGAATTGGAATCAGCGATGGGAGCAGGAGAGCTTTCATGCCGTAGAGATTGACGACATAATGGTTATACGTGCACCCCATCACGCAGCGCCTCAAGAGGGTGTCATCGATATTATCGTTCAACCGCAGATGTCCTTTGGGTCGGGACACCATCACACCACACGCATGATGTGTCGCATGATACACCAGTTGCGCGCTACGGGGCATGTGCTTGACGTGGGTTGTGGCACGGGAATACTCGCCATAGCTGCTCTAAAGTGCGGTGCAGCACAAGCCGATGCCGTAGATATAGACCCATGGTCGGTAGAGAGTGCTACGGCAGCGGCCTCATTAAACGGCCTCCACGACCGCATGAAGATACTTCTCGGCACCATAGAGGTCGTCAAGGGTCACACCTATGACATGGTGATGGCAAACATCAATCGCAATATCATACTTGCCGACATAGCACACTACGCTGCAGCTCTCAACGACAACGGTACACTCCTCCTAAGCGGTTTCCTCGCCGAGGATGTTGACGCGATAGTAAACGTCGCCAAGTGTCATGAGCTGCACCTTGTCAAAGAGCTGCAAGACGAGGAGTGGCGAGCACTCCTTCTTGTTAAATCCCAAATATTATAACCATGATTATACTTCCATTGGAATACTTCGGCTCGATAGAGTATTGGGCATATATCGTACAGGGTGGCGAAGAGGTAATTATCGACCTGGGCGAAAACTATGTGAAGCGCACACAGCGTAACCGCACCGAGATTATGACCTCGGGGGGCATTATGCAGCTCTCCGTACAGCTACAACATGCCAACCGACCGCGACAGCCTATGCAGCATATGCGCATAGACTACTCGAAGCGCTGGCAGCATCAACACCTCATAGCCATGAAGTCGGCATACCGCTCCTCACCCTACTACGACTACTATGCCGAACGTTTTGACGCCCTCCTCAACCGCGAGTGGGAGCACCTCGTAGAGCTGAACTTAGCCACACTGGAGGCGGTGTCGGCCACGCTAAAGATTGCGAAGCCTCGGATAAGCCATGAGTATGTACATGCAGAGAATGAAGATACAGACATGCGCGACAAACGCCGAGTCTCGACCTTCAAGGCCGAGCCCTATGTACAGGTATTCAGCCACATCCATGAGTTCGCACCCAACCTCTCGATATACGACCTTATAATGTGTGAAGGTCCCGAGAGTGTGAGCTACCTGAAAAGGTGTAAATTATAGCTATTGTCGCACACGCAAAATCATCGAGTCGCGATGCCTGCCCGTGTTATCCGATACCGAAATAAGTGCTTCGCGACCAATGCTTATCGGGGCTGTGCGATACTCTCCATCGGCTACGCGCTCCACCTCAATAGGCTCGCCATTCACCTCAACCTCGGGCAGACCTGAAGAGCTGAAGATATCTACATATTGAGCTCCTGCGGGGCGCTCCTGCCAACGGCGATTTACGATATGCAGCGTTGTATCCCTTTCGTTCCAAAGGGTACGATAGAGGTAGTATGCATCCTTCTTTGTGCGATGGTCATAGCAGACCATGCCCGACTGATTTAGACCATAGGCACGACGCGACGATGCGTAGTCAAACATATTATCAAGCCACACGCCCCAAAAGATATCGTTACGCGAGAGAATATCAGCATAGCGCGTGTGCATATATGTCTGTCGGCGCTCCGGCAAGAGACGCTCACCTCGTGTGGCACGCTTAATATCATCCGACACGTGAGTCATCACGCCCTCCTCGCCATAGCAGACACCCGAGCGCAACTTGCTCCACGTCTTATTCGACGAGAGCTGACGGCACCACACGGCAACATCCTCAAACTCACCCTTCGACCAACCGACATTCTGGCGCAAGACAATAAGGTCTGTGATAAAGTTTATGGTTCCATCGGCATTACTGCATCCCACCGTTGGACGCGAGGCATCGAGCTTGTGCGCCAAGTCATTAAGCTCTTTGATATAGCCCACCACGTCGTCTCCGCGCTGCCATGCCAAACCGAACAATCCCCACATAGCAACCGAGGGGTGGTTGAAATTCTGCATGATAATCTCTTCGAGTTGTCTAAAACCATTCTCACGGAACGCCACCGTAGGATAGTAGCATATATCGGTCAACGAGATTGGTGAACGCGTAAAGGGCATGTCTATCCACACAAGCCATCCCGCATTATCGGCATAGTCGTACAACATCCTATGATGTGGGCCAGATAACGAGCGTATGGCATTCGCTCCCATATCATCAATCATGGCGATATCATCCATAAGGTGCTCATATCGCACAGCCACACCCTCACCTTGACGATCATGTGGCAGGTTTACGCCGCGTACCATCACCGGTTCATCATTGATACACAGCTTATTATCCTCACTAATAGATATCTTGCGGAAGCCTGTGGTCACAGCCACCACATCGGCGGGGTTACGCTCATCGCCGAGCGACACCTCGACACCATAAAGCTTGGGGGTCGCCGGCGACCACAACATCGGCTCGACAATCTCGAAGGGAATATCCACCGAAGCCTCGGATGCAAGGTGGGTAGCACGCAACGAGCGGCTCGCCACCTCATAACCGTCAGGATCAGTGATACGCATATGCAGGGTGGCATTATCGGCCTTACGCAGAGAGAGCATAACGCGCACAACGCCTGCAACCCTATCACGACCTACAGCCTGCTGCACGACAAAGATTCCGTCGGAAGAGTGACATAGTGGCGAGATGACATCCTTGCCCGTAACGATAAGTTCAACATCACGATTGATACCTCCCATGATATTCATATCCGACGATGTGGGCAACACATCGCTACGCTGATTATTCGATACAATAAGGCGGAGATAGTTCACCGCACCATAGCGCAGCCCGTCGGTCAGCTCGAAGGTAAAGGCGGTATATCCGCCGTGGTGCTCACCCACGTATGAGCCATTGAGAAAGAGCTCGGCAACACGCTGAGCACCACCCACACGTAAAAATACACGACGCTCCTTCCATGACTCGGGGATATAGACCTCACGCATATAGTTTGCCATAGTCGAGTGAAAACCCGACACACGATCCGAATCCCAGCAGTGTGGCAACGACACATAGTCGGCATCATCACTATCCGCAGCATCTGCATAGAAGAATCGCCAATTATCATTGAGCAGATAGCTCTCACGACAAGGCTCGCCACAATAACCCATATTAACTGCGACAAGCAGCGAAACCAAAGTAACTATTATATCTCTTGCTCGCATACACACCATTTTTCTCGATGCAAATATACGAATAAACGAAAAAAATCACTACCTTCGTGCGAATTATTATCATCTAAAGAGATGAATAACGACCAAAAAAACTATTAACTGCGGCCGAAATGATTATAGACATTGTAGCTCTTATACTACTCATCATCTCCCTTGTACTCGGCATTCGCCGAGGTCTTATCGTACAGCTGTGCCACCTCATAGGCCTGTATATTGCCATTATGGTAGCCCCCGACATAGCAACACCTATAGGCTTGATATTCTTCGATAATCCGGGCATAGCCTTCATCGTAGGCTTCATTCTTGTGGTTGCCGCAGTGTTGCTCTTTGTGTGGATTGTTGCGCCACTGCTACGCAAGCTCCTCTTTTGGGATGCACTGCGTGCTGTAGATTCGCTCCTCGGAGCTATCCTCTCGGCAGCAACCATGGTGATAGCCATAGCTGCCGCCTGCTCAATATTCAACACGATGAATCTTGGCGAGCTGAAGGCCGAAAAGCTCATCGCGCTTGGAGCCTCACACCCCGAAGTCGAGGAGCACAAAGCGATGATTGCACAGCTACAAGAGCGCAAAGCAGATATGCGCGACTATTACGAGCCTCGATATGTGGAGTTCGAGTACCTCGACTCCTCGATAATCTTTAACCATATGTCCAAGTTGGGCGATATGCTTGTTCCAAATATCAAGAAGATAGAGACCGAGATGACCAACTTTGCCGTAGAAACTATAGTCAGTGAGTATGGCACAACAAACGAATAACATAGTACGTGTCGAGGGCACGGTGATAAGCTCCACGGGCAGCTGGTATGAGGTAGCTACGGAGGAGGGCACTCTCAACTGTCGCATACGCGGCAAGATGCGCCTCAAGGGTGTGCGCTCAACCAACCCCGTAGTTGTGGGCGACCACGTAATAATCGAACCCGATGGCGAGAACTCGGTGATTGTCGAGATACTGCCACGCCGCAACTACGTCATACGTCGAGCCTCAAATCTCTCAAAGGAGTCGCATATCATCGCAGCAAATATCGACCGAGCGCTACTCGTTGTTACCCTACACTCTCCCACCACACCCGTAGAGTTTGTAGATCGCTTCCTCGTTACATGCGAGGCATATAAAGTACCGGTAATCATCGTCTTGGGCAAGGCTGACACGCTTACGGGCGAGCATGCCGAGGAGGCCGCCTCCTTCGAGGAGATATATCGCAAGGCGGGGTATGAAGTGATACGTCTGTCAAGCACCACAGGCGAGGGCATAGAGGAGATAAAAGAGATGCTCAAGGGCCACACAACGCTTGTCGCCGGTAACTCGGGTGTAGGAAAATCGACCCTCGTAGGGCGCATAGACCCGACACTCGACATCCGCACAGGCGAGATCTCGGACAGCCACCATAAAGGCAAGCACACCACAACCTTCTCGACGATGTATCCCCTTGAGGGCGGATATATCATCGACACCCCGGGAATCAAGGGCTTCGGACTTATCGACATCGAGGGACGAGAGCTATGGCACTACTTCCCCGAGATGATGAGCCTCGCCGCAGAGTGCCGCTTCTACAATTGCACACATACACATGAGCCAGGCTGCGCCGTAATCGAAGCCGTGAAATCGGGAGAGATGGCGTGGTCAAGATATGAGAGTTACCTAAAAATCCTTGACGAAGATGACAAATATCGCAAGTAGGCTACGCACCGAGCTACACTCGCGCGAGTGGCTCGAGGAGCGTTTAGAGTATATGACACAGTTTCTCACCGAGGAGCGTCGCGAGGTGTTGCGCCGTACGGTGAATAGCCGCACACACTATATGCGTATCCTCACCGAGAATATGTTTCACCCACAAAATGCCAGCGCCATTATGCGTCATTGTGAGGCCTTCGGCATACAGCAGATACACACCGTTGAGGATCGTTGCAAGTTCGACCCCTCGGTGAATATCGTACGTGGAACACAGAAGTGGGTAGATGTTGAACACCACGACACCACGCGCGAGGCCCTTGCAGCACTCAAGGCTGAGGGCTACCGCATCGTTGCCACTACGCCCCACCGCTGTAGCGTTACGCCCGAGACCTTTGATGTCACAAAAGGGAAGTTCGCGCTGGTCTTCGGCACGGAGCATGCCGGCATCTCCGAGGAGGTTGTCGAGGCTGCCGACGACTTCTTGATGATTCCGATGTGCGGCATGGTCGAGAGCCTCAACGTCTCGGCCTCGGCAGCCATACTTATCTATATGCTCTCGGAGCGCATACGCCAAACCGCGAATGGATGGCAGCTCACGGAGGATGAGAAACTTAAGCTCCTAACACGCTGGACGATGTCCTCGGTACGCGACTATGAAGGCATACTGCGCAAGGCCGAGCAGAGCGGTAAACTTAAGATTAAGGAGTAGTAATACAACTCTTCGCAGTGACAAAAAAATAAGATTATGATTCTTCGAAAGCAATTTTTGGAGCATGTAGGCCAGACCTCGCCATCACCTATGCTGATTGAGGTAGCTCGTGCCGAGGGCTCATTCTTCTATACCCCCGAGGGCAAGCGTTACTTCGACCTCGTAGCGGGCGTATCGGTTAGCAACACAGGACATGGCAACCCCGAGGTTGTCGAGGCCGTGCAACGCCAAGCCGCAGACTACATGCATATTATGGTCTATGGCGAGATGATCGAGCGACCACAAGTGGAGTATGCCCGCCGCATTGCAGAGTTACTTCCCGGCGAGCTCGACTGCATATATTTCGTAAACTCCGGTGCCGAGGCCGTAGAGGTGGCCCTGAAGCTCGCAAAGCGACATACGGGACGCACCGAGCTGATATCCATGCGCCGCGCCTACCACGGCTCAACACATGGCGCTATGTCGATGATGGGGGCACCCGAAGGCGAGGAGTGGAAGGCTGAGTTTCGCCCACTACTGCCAGATGTTAAGTCCATAAATTTCAACTCTTTCGAGGATTTAGAGCATATCACCGAGCGTACCGCAGGTGTACTCTGTGAGGTTGTGCAGGGCGAGGCGGGCGTACGACTCCCTAACCCGGAGTGGCTTAAGGCACTGCGCGAGCGTTGCACCGAGGTAGGCGCACTTCTAATCTTTGATGAGATACAAACCGGCATGGGGCGCACAGGTAAGATGTTCGCCTCAACGAAGTATGGCATCACACCAGATATTATCTGTTTGGCTAAGGCCTTTGGTGGTGGCATGCCACTTGGTGGCGTAGCGTCAAACAAGAGAGTATTGGACTCTTTTACGCACAACCCATGTCTGGGCCACATCACCACTTTTGGCGGTCATCCCGTATGCTGCGCTGCAGGTCTTGCAGCACTCAACTACTTAATAAACAATAATATCGTAGAGCAAGTCGAGAGCAAGGGAGCATTGTTTGAGGAGCGACTAAAGAGCCATCCTCGCATTTTGGAAATTCGCCGTTCAGGACTTTTGCTTGCACTTGAACTTGGTAAGTCGGATTACCTCTATCGCCTTATGGAGATATTCAAGGAGGAGGGCATTATGAGCGATTGGTTCCTCTACTGCGACACCGCTTTCCGCATCTCGCCACCGCTGACAATATCGGAGGCAGAGATTGAGGAGTGTTGCCAGATTATCATGAGATCGTTAGATAGACTATAACCAACTTTTTCATATTATTTGTAGATTATTCAATTCTTTTTTATACCTTTGTCACTGAACTCGAATAGTGGTGTCCGGCGAGCCTTTGGCTGCCGTGGCTGAGATTATACACATTGCACCAGTACAGATAATGCTGACGCTGGAAGTTTGGAGTCCTCTTCAAAGGGTACACATATAGTCGTACCACTATTTGAACATAAAAGATAGTTACAAATAGTGGTATGAACACAAGAAAATCTTATCCAGTAGTATTGTCGATTGCTGGCTCCGACTCATCTGGTGGAGCGGGCATTCAAGCAGACCTTAAGGCGTTCTCCGCCCTCGGAGTATATGGCGCAACAGCCATCACTGCCATCACTGCACAAAACACCTTGGGTGTACACTCCCAATTTGCCTTAGATCCACAATTGGTCTATGACCAGATTATTGCCGTTGTTGATGACCTTCATCCCCGCTTCGTTAAGATTGGAATGTTGGCAAACAGCGAGATTGTTCATGCCGTTGCCAAGGCACTCGGCAACTACGACCTCACCGTAATCCTCGATCCTGTCATTGTTTCAACCAGCGGTCATCGCCTACTATCCATCGAGGCGCAACAAACTATCAAAGAGCTGCTTATACCTATCTCGACACTCGTCACACCCAATATTCCCGAGATGAAGGCACTAACAAATATGCCGCTTAGCTCGTTTAACGAAAAGGAGCGCGCTGCACGCCATATATTAGATCTTGGTGCAAAGGCTGTTCTTATCAAAGGGGGTCACGAGCAGGGAGATACCAAGAGTGACATTCTATTTTCAGCATCGGGAAACGACATCCAAACCTCGACATTTACCTTAGAAACAATCCCAACAAATAATACCCATGGCACAGGGTGTACACTCTCCTCTGCTATAACAGCCTACATGGCGCGAGGTCTCGACCTTGTTGATGCTATCCGAGAGGCTAAACACTATGTAAGCGAGGCTATCCGCGCGGGAGCCAATATAGATATCGGTCATGGCTTCGGACCTGTAAACCACGGTTTTAATCCACTTCAAATGTTAGTCTATGAGAACAAATAACTATAAGCTGCAATTTATAACACATCACACCGAAAAATACTCCTACATCGACTCTGCCCGTATCGCATTGGAGGGTGGTTGTCGTTGGGTGCAACTACGCATGAAAGATGCCGAAGAGGAGCTTTTAGAACAGACGGCAATCGCTGTACAGAAGATGTGCCGCGATTATGGTGCTACATTTATCGTTGATGATAATGTTTCGCTTGCAAAGAGAATTGGGGCAGATGGTGTGCATCTTGGGAAAAATGATATGCCTATTGCCCAAGCTCGCAAGATACTCGGCAATAAGGCCATAATTGGCGGCACGATCAACACCTTTGAGGATGTGCTACACCATTTGAAGGGCGAACCCGAATACTTCGGGTGTGGTCCATTCCGCTATACCACAACAAAGCAAAATCTTGCCCCGACACTTGGCATCGAGGGATACAAACAGATTTTGAAGAGTATGCTCACCTATAACATCAACACCCCTCTTGTAGCCATCGGTGGCATCACTAAGGGGGATATATCTCAACTATTGGATTGTGGCGTAAGCGGCATAGCCATAAGTGGCTCAATCCTCAATTCTAAAGATCCAATAAAGGAGATGTATGACATTGTAAATATAATTTATTAACAATCTAAAAACCAAATTATTATGATTGAAAGAAATGTATCACACGGTATTATCTCTACCTATTTCGACAAGTTGGAGCGCAACTTGGATTTGGATGTAGCCATCGTAGGCGGTGGTCCTTCGGGCATCGTAGCTGCCTACTACCTCGCCAAGGCAGGCTTGAAGGTTGCTCAGTTCGATAGGAAGCTATCACCGGGTGGCGGCATGTGGGGCGGTGCTATGATGTTCAACCAGATTGTTGTACAAGAGGAGGCACTGCACATTATCAAGGAGTTCGATATCAACTACAAGCAGTATGACGACCACCTCTATGTTATGGACTCTGTCGAAAGTACCGCAGCACTTCTCTACAAGGCTGTCCATGCAGGCGCTACAATATTCAACTGCTATTCGGTTGAGGATGTGATATTTAAGAACAATGTAGTGAGTGGCGTAGTGGTCAACTGGACACCCGTATTAAGAGAGGGTATGCATGTTGACCCGCTCAACATCATGGCGAAGTGTGTTATCGACGGCACAGGTCACGACAGCGAGATGTGCTGTACTGTAGCACGCAAGAATGGCATTCGCCTTGCCACCGATACAGGCGCGGTCATTGGCGAGCGTTCGTTGGATGTAGTAGCTGGCGAAGAGGAGGTTGTAAACGGCACAAAGGAGATCTATCCGGGTCTTTATGTGTGTGGCATGGCAGCATCAGCCGTTAGCGGCACACCTCGCATGGGTCCTATTTTTGGCGGCATGCTTCTATCGGGCAAGAGGGTTGCCGACCTTATTATCAAGAAGCTAAAAAAATGAGGTTGATTGCTATAACAACACCACAAGTAACGGATGACGATGCCTCAATAATCGGGCGTTTGCTCGATAGGGGCATCGACATCGTACACCTCAGGAAGCCAGCGTCCAGCATCGAGGAGTGCCGCAAAATATTGACCAAATTAACAGCTTTGCAACGCTCCAAAATTGTTATTCACGACTACCCAGAGTTATACTTTGAGTTCTCGTTGAGGGGCATTCATCTCAACCGAAATATCACGTCATTACCAGATAGTTACAGCGGTTCAAGAAGTCGCTCGTGCCATTCGTTTGACGAGATCGTAAGATACAAGGATGAGTGTGACTATCTCTTGCTAAGCCCTATCTTTGACAGCATCTCCAAACGAGGCTATAAATCGCGGTTTAGCCACAACGAATTGCTTCGGGCATCCGAGGATGGAATTATCGACAACAAGGTCGTCGCCTTAGGTGGTGTGACACCTGACAAAATACCCTATCTCGCTGCCCTGAACTTTGGCGGTGCTGCGATGATGGGAGCTATCAACGAGATAATAGCTCAAGAATAGAGCGACTATTAGATAATAAATTGGCAAAATATAGTGCATAGTGGCGTTATATTTTGCCAATTTAGTATTTTATACTAACTTTGCGCGTTGTGCGTGTTTAGAGCAACACCACACATGCAGAGGAGCAAGGTGGCGATATCAAGGAGGGACGCGCCATTATCAAGCGCTCGTTGGATAGGCTGCAAACATTGTTATCGATTTTAAATAAAATACTGGTGAGGTAAAGTGACCTCACCAGTATTTTATTAATATGTCTGTGATATTGTTGAAATATCTAAGTAACTGCCGATATATCTTTCACTATTTATTGTAATTATGTCGTAGCCATTAACTTTTATCGATAACTCTTTAGTACACGATTCTCCATATTCCCATCCTGGGAAAACATTTGGGTACTTATTATAGTAGTCCCATGCTACAGAGTCAAAATAACATTTCACGGTGTTATTTAAAACACTGAAAGTTCCTGTAGCTACAAGACCGACGTTATTATAGTAATAGCTATCTGATTTAATGCTTTTCCAATAATCAAACTCCACCTTATTCTGATTGCTAAATATATACACTTTGTGCACATCATCATCTTCGGCAACCCATACACTACTATTTAATAGAAGATTTTTTATATCATATGCTGTTGGGATGTCTGATGTGCTGCCTCTCTTCATACGAAAACTTCTACCACTGATGTACTCGTCTAAACTTAACGTGTTGAAATTTGATATATCTACTTGATATCGGCAACCAGAATCCTTAAAAGTCATTCCTCCAGAGGCATTTCCATCCGCCTCACTTCTAATAGTGCAACTATAGTACCCTTGAACCTTGTGTACATACATTCCCGCATTGCGCGATGCTAATACATACTCTGTGTATGAATCATCGTTATTCAGTTGTAGGACATAAAGCCCATCATCGCTTACCCATACACCATGAATATCTACCTCCTTTGTATTATTTTGAGGTTCATCATTGCCCCAATAATTATCATCGACAAAAGAACTATTGTTACCATCACATGATACCATGCATATACATATGATGGGAACTATACTAATTAAAAAACTTTTCATATTCATTATTTATAGCTAAATTCATACTCTACACGAAATTCATCTGCATCCCCAGACAAGTCGCTTATGCATTTAATGGGATATCCTTCTTTATCATATGCCCAAGTGTAATAGCCATGACTATACTCAGATGTAGCCTCTGTAACATAATTTTTATATAGTTGTAATCAATTTAAATAATTTTTAATCATCGAACGTAATGCCTATTTTGATGTATCCCATATTAGCCGTGCCGTTTTTTACAAGACCATTATAACCGATACCCAATGATAAGATGTTGATATCTATGCCGAGACCTACTTGGCAGAAGAAACCGTTGTACCCTTTCATCTCTTCAATGCCGAAAAATCCACCAAACGTGCTCTCAATAAAAGGAACGATATGAGTTTTGCTTTTCTTCGCTAGAAATATTCTCATATTAGCTCCAATTGGAATATAGCACGATGAAAATACTTTCTTGTCGTAGTAGTCTTGAAGCTCTTTCGGAATGCCTACAAAATGAGAATGTATTGCAACGTATGGAGCCAAATATAGGTGCTCGTAAAATTTGAAACCAAGGCTGCACTCTGCGATTGGACCTGCACCATCGCCATTAAAGATGACGCCAGTTTGGATATTTGAGTCAAAAACGATATTTGGTTTAGTTGATGTAGAGTTTGTTTGTGTAACCCCAGTGTATGCTTTTTTTTGAGTTGTAGTTGTTTTGTTGTTAACAAACTGCGCTACTGCATCATTAGCGAATGCAAAGAGACAAATAACGGAGAAAATAATAAACTTCTTCATAATCTTTTTAGTGTTAGGTTAGTAGTATTGGAATGTCAAACGCCATATATTAGGTGTAGCATTTGCATTACCGCGCTGTGAAATGAAATAAATATACTTTCCGTCGCGGCTCCACACAGGGCTAATGTCGTCAGCTGCGTGGTAGGTAATCTGCATTAGCTGAGTTCCGTCAATACGACACGCGTAGATATCCGTATTATGATAATTAAACTCATCTGTTTCAATTATTGACTCACCTACGAACAATATCCATTGACCATCAGGAGATACTATAGGTGAGGCAAAGCTACGTTCGGGGTCAGACACGATACACTCCTCTATGCTGGTAGAGTAGTCAATACGCCAAATTTCACCACAATTATTTACGCCATTTCTAGTGCAAAGAAATGTCGCTTCTCCAGTTGAATAAGGTGTAGCACCTGTGGTATAGCTCGATACAAAATTGCTTGCGATGTTATACCCCCAGATGCTTGCGCTATTACTCTCCATTCGTGCAAAGAGTATCTCTTTCATATCGCGAGAGAACATTGGTGAAGCATCAATATTAGCAGATGTTATCTGTCGACAGACATAGCCATTGAATGCATCTGTCAAGAATATCTGATTGGTTGATCCTCTATTCTCTGAGAAGCATATTTGTTTGCCATTTGGTGAGTATGAGAAATCCACAACCATTTTACGATTGGTGCGCTGTATTGAGCCACCTTGCTTACCTAACTCCTTGATGAAGATATTTTGAGAACCATTACGATTAGAAATGTAGGCTATTGATTTACCGTCGTAAGAGACGTCCAAAACTCTATCATAGCTCCATGAAAATCCTCTTCTAGTACGCGTAATAGTAGGCATACTAACATAGTCGTTCGCTGATGACACCTGCATAATGTCCAGACCACTCTCTTCAGGAACAGATACCACGGAGTAGTCAACGCTCTGCGCGTTAGCGCTTAAGACGATGCCCAGGATAACACCGACTAGAGCCGTGAAACGTTTTTTTAACATACTTAATCACATCGTGTTGTACACCCGACTCCTACGTGTGTGAATGTAAAAAAGAAAGTGTGGAGTCGATTAGTTTATCTGAATGGAGGCTCTGGTAAGCCCAAGCACAAATAAACAATACCCCACACTCGTATTGAATGAGGGGCAAGAACTGCGCCCTAACCTTACAATACGAAGTGACGAGTGTGTTGCTCACCTTGTGCTTTTGAAATTTACCAGATTTCCATCCAAGGATAAAAGCTAATACACTTTCATCATAAAATATGTCCGCCGAAAGTGCATCTTCCGACATTACAAATATAGACAAAATTTTGTAGCTATGCAAATTTATCTCTTTGAACTTTCTCGCCAAACTATTTCTTAATCCAATTTCCCCAATAATACGCCATTTTATTTTGGGGTTAGTATATTTTATACTAACTTTGTCGCGATATGCGCATATATAAACGAGGTGCGCAGCAAGGATAATGTTAGAGAAGTTAGCTAAACAGACCGCGATATATGGCATCAGCACGATAGTTGTCCGCTTTTTGAACTATCTGCTGACACCCTACTATACCCGTATCTTTAATCAGGGCGAGTATGGTATTGTCACAGATATATATGCGCTCATCCCCTTTGCCCTTGTTCTGCTCTCGATGGGTATGGAGTCGAGCTACTTCCGCTTTACCACACGTGCAGAGGAGCAAGGGGGCGATATCAAGGAGGGCAAGCGCAGAGTCTTTGCTACAACATGGGGGATGACAATAATCAGCGCACTGCTGTTTTTCGGCATAGTACTGCTCTTTAACAAGCCTATATCGTCAGCTATGGGTGCGGCATACGTTGCCAAGCCGATGTATGTGCCCATTGTTGCTGCCATCGTGATGTTGGATGTATGGGCTCTTATTCCATTTGCACGACTGCGCGAGGAGGGACGCGCCATGTGCTATGTGCTACTCAAGAGCCTCAACATGTTGCTCAACCTCGCATTCGCCATAGGCCTTGGGTTTGCCGGCCTCTACGCCACAAAGTTTGGTGTAGGATGGGTTTTTGTAGCCAACCTCCTGGCAAGCGGCATAACGCTCATAGCAATACTCCCCACAACAAGTCACACAATACCACGTATCGATGTGGCTCTGCTGCGTCGCATACTCGTATATTCACTGCCACTGCTAATAAGCGGCATTGCCGGCACGGCCAACGAGTTTATCGACCGACAGATGATAAAGTATCTCACCCCGGGTGATGACCTCGTTGCGATGTCGGAGCTTGGCATCTATGGCGCAATAGTGAAGATTGCTGTGGTGATGACCCTCTTTACGCAGATGTACCGTCTTGCTGCCGAGCCCTTCTTCCTTGCAGGATTTAAGAAAGAGGAGTTCAAGGAGGCTAATGCTGCGGCCATGAAGTACTTTATCATGGCCTCGATGATTATCTTCCTCGGCATAGTACTCTTCCGCGATCTCTTTGCTCTGATTGTGGGCGAACACTTCCGCGAAGGCATAGATATCCTCCCTGTGGTGCTTGCATCAAACGTTTTGGCGGGCGTATGGCTCAACCTCTCCTTCTGGTATAAGCGCGAGGAGAAGACAAAATATGCAGCCTACATCACCTTCCTCGGCCTCGGTGTAACTGTTGCATTGAGCTTTTTACTCGTTCCGAGAATGGGATATCGTGGTGCGGCATGGGTGCGCTTCGCTGCCGAGGGTGCCATGGTGGTGTGGAGCTACATCCTATGTCGTAAACACTACCCCATGCCATATGACCTCGGTCGCATAGCCGAGTATATAGCTCTAACGGCAGTGATATATATAACCTCGGAGTTGCTCCTCGGGCTCATACCTCATGGCGCATGGCTGATGATAAATGCGCTCCTGCTCTTCGCAGCTGCGGCCTATGCCGTATGGCGCGAAAAGATAGATATTATGGCCTTGTCAAAGGCTGCAATTGAAAAGATTCGACGATGAAGTTTTCGGATATTATAGGACATGAGGCTCTAAAGAGCCGTCTGCGTCAGCAGATAGATGCCGGCCGCGTGAGTCATGCGCAGCTCTTCACCGGCGCTGCGGGATATGGCACACTGCCCTTGGCTCTGGCCTATGTGCAGTACCTTTTCTGCCCCAACCGCCACGATGGAGATTCGTGTGGCGAGTGCCCATCATGCCGCCAGGTGGAGGCTTTGGCACACCCCGATCTGCACTTCGTCTTCCCCGTAAATAAGCGAGAGAAGAAATCGGGCGAGGTGGTCACAAGTGACATGTTTATCGAGCTATGGCGCACGGTGTGGAGCGAGAAGCGAGGCCTCTTCTCTCCCGAGGAGTGGTTCACGGCACTCGACCTCGGCAAGACGATGAAGGGCCTGATTACGGCCAAGGAGTCCGAGGAGATTATCAAGAAGCTGCAATTTAAGAGCTTCTCGTCGGAGTACAAGGCAATGATTATATGGCTGCCCGAGGCGATGAATCAGGAGGCAGCAAACAAGATACTCAAAATATTGGAGGAGCCATGGGATAAGACTCTCTTTATACTTGTGTCGGAGCGTCCCGAATTGCTGTTACAGACCATCACATCGCGTACGCAGGAGGTAACCATAGGTCGCATAGACGTTGCCACGCTGGCGGCTGTAGCCATAGCCCGAGGCAAAAGTGCCGATGAGGCACATAACATGGCTCGTCTGGCCGGAGGCTCGTTGCTTGAGTTGGAGGAGCTGATGCGTGGCGAGAGCGACGAGAGCCGAGCCCGATGCTTTGAGCTCTTCACCCGTCTGATGCGTCTGTGTTATGCACAGAAACACCTTGAGCTCTTCGAGTGGGCTGACGAGGTGGCAGCCCTCACACGTGAGGGACAGCGTCAATTTTTCCTACATAGCGTACGACTGCTACGCGAGAGCTATATGCTCCACGCAGGATTGGGGAATATAAGCTATCTATGGGGCGAGGAGCTTGCCTTCTGTCGTAAGTTCTCACCCTTTATCGGTAGTCATAACATCGAGATATTGGTCGAGGAGATTGAGAGCGCGATGATGCAGATAGCGCAGAATGGCGCTCCACGCATCGTGCTCACGCACTTCGCCCTCGCAGTATCGAAACAGATAAAGAGGCTTTAGAAGATGGAGGGCGTAAGCGCTATACTGCTACTTGGCTCAAACGACAGCGAGGCACGAGCACTGCTTGACCGCGCCATGGCGATGCTATGCAGCGATGTAGGTACGATTATCGCCACATCGAAAGATTATGAAAGCGAACCTTACGGATTTACAGCCGAGCAAGGCTTTGTAAATCGTGCCGTGGAGATTAAGTGCGAGGTGGAGGCCTACGAACTGCTACGTCGCATAAACCATATCGAGGCACGCCTCGGTCGTGACCGTGAGGCCGAGCGCCGAGTGATGCTACAGAGGGGCGAGGCTTATGCCTCACGACCTATCGACATAGATATAATTTTCTATGGCGATGATACGTTTATGGATGAGAGGCTGACCATACCCTACCACTTCCTCGACGAGCGCGAATATGCGCTGCGTCCTGTGGTGGATATCGCAGCCGAGCGTCAGCACCCTGCCCTGCGATACACGCCACGCGAGATGCTCGACAGGTTAACAAAATAAGTTGATATGAGAAGATACACCACATACCTCACCGTGGCTATTGTTGCCACACTACTGCTTGCCGGATGCTTCAAGGATGAGCGTCAAGGCACGCTCTTTAAAATAGCCGTATATTCGAAGAACGTTGATAGCGACCCCGTGACGAAGACCACAACCGAGATAGAGAGCTATGCCTACCACGTGGGCAAGGGTACAAAGTGGGAGGTTAAGAGCTGGGAGGATGCCCTCGAACTGCGAGTGACGAACAAGGAGGATAGCAGCAAGGTGCTCACCGAGCCCGATGTTGTAGGCACGTTTGATGCCGAGGCCGAGTATCAGGTCTCTATAGGTCTATGGTCACAGTATATATTTATGCTTGTGATAGATAGGACAAATAAGCTCTATGCCACACGCTTTTACGAGACACCCATGAACCTACCCGAGACCCTCACACAGCTACACCTCTATGCCTCGCGCAAGAGCGGCGCAGCAACGGGGTGGGATGTAATAAACCCCTTCCCTGATGAGCCGCGAGAGCCTTTAGTCCCCGTAGAGACGGAAGAGGAGGAGACGGAGGATGCGTCCGAAACAACAGATAACAACACACAAGCAGAGTAACAATGCAGGAGAGACGAAGCATAGCACACGGCATAGTGCGCACATTTACGTTTGTCGTAGTACTGCTCTTTGGAGCAGCGCTACTGAGTAAGTGCGCCTCGACGATGACACCCACAGGAGGCCCCAAAGACACCTTGCCTCCCGTAATTCTCCTTATGGAGCCCAACAACTTCTCGACAAATATAGATACGCTGCATCCGCCAAAGATATATATCGAGTTTGACGAGTATGTGCAGATAAAGGATCAGCAGAAGGAGCTGTACACTTCGCCACAAATGAAGAAGAAGCCCTCGGTGGCGCGTCGTGGCCACGGCATAGTGATACAGATTAAGGATACGTTGCGTCCAAATACGACATACGCCATAAACTTCGGCTCGTCAATCCTCGACAATAATGAGGGCAACCCTCTGCACTCGATGCGATATGTCTTCTCGACAGGCTCGGAGATTGACTCTATGTATATGTCAGGATATACGGCCGACTCCTACAAGTCGGACTCGGTGAGCAAGTCGTTTATCTACTTCTTCATAGCCGACTCGGTGGAGACGCCTACGGAGTGGGACTCGACGATGTTTAAGTATAAGCCTCACGTCATTGCACGCGCCGAGAAGAACGGTATCTTCATTGCACAAAACCTGAAGCCCGTGCGCTACCGTATCTATGCCTTCGAGGATACGAACAACAACATGGAGTATGAGCCCTCGGTAGATCAGATCGGCTTCCTCGACTCGACGTACAACCCTATGCAGATGCCAGGTTTCTCGATATGGTTCGATTCGTTGCGCCACTACCCCTCGGCCGAGCCACAGCTCTATTTCCGCATGTTCATGGATAGACGCTTTGCTCGCCATACGCTGACCGGTCACGAGCGTCTAAATCGCCACAAGGCAATGCTCTACTTCGGAGCCCCCAACCCCGAGGTGAAGAGTATTGTCTTTGACTCGATACCCTCGGAGAAGGTTATCTATGATCCACAGAATATCAACAAGGATACCGTAGCATTGTGGTTTGACATACCCGCCGAAGAGCTTCCCGACACCATCAAGGGCACGATAACATACATGAAGCACGACTCGATAAACAACCTTGTGGAGAGCGAAGATAAGCTACGTCTGGCATGGGTGAAGGTCGAAACCAAGGAGGAGCGCGAAGAGCGTGAACGTATAGAAAAGGAGCGCGAGAAGGCACGTAAGTCGGGACAGGAGTTCGAGGAGCCCAAGCCCGAGAACCCCTTCAAGGTGACGATGTCCACATCAGGCGAGCTAAATAAGGATAAGCCCCTAAACCTCGAGTTCGACTTCCCGCTGACGAAGTTCGATACCGCAGCCATCAGCCTCACGATGACCACGGAGAGCAACACCAATCCACAACCCGTGAGCTTTCACTTTGTGCAGGATAGCGTAAATCGTCGCAAGTATCAGTTGATGGCTACGTGGGAGGCGAAGGCCAAGTATGAGCTCATGATGCCGGCAGGCGTATTTGAGAATGTGGCGCGCGAGGTAAACGACACGCTTAAATACTCATATACGGGCTCCGACCCCGAGAAGTATGCCGTGGTGAATGTCACGGTAAATGGCACAAACCCCACGGCGAAATATATTCTTCAGCTCACCAATGCCCAGGGTAAGGTGCAGAAGGAGATATTTAACGCCACGGCGGGGAGCTACAAGTTCGAGTATGTATCCCCCGGTGATGTTATGCTTCGTGTCGTGGAGGATATGAATGCCAATGGCAAGTGGGATACGGGCGACATGGTACTCATGCGTCAGCCCGAGCGCACCGAGATATACAAGAACGAAGAGGGCGTAGAGCTGATAACGACCAAGGCTAACTGGGAGTTCGATGTTACGGTGGACATGGATAAGCTCTTTGCGCCGATTACCATGGAGTCGGTCATTAAGATGCTTGACGACCGCGAGGATGCACGCCTAAAGAAGCTCATGGAGGAGCGTGCCAAGAAACAAAAAGAGAACCAACAGAAGGGTAACACCCAGAACTCAAGCATGGGCTTTGGCGGCATGGGTGGCTTTGGCGGAAGCAGTGGCCTCGGCGGAAGCAGTGGCATGGGTGGCTTTGGCAATATGGGAGGAAACAGCGGCATGGGAGGCATGAGAAACAACTCAACACGCAGGTAACGGATGATGAAGAATAGGATTACATATATAGCGCTCCTTGTCGCGGTGCTACTTATTGCAGGCAGGGCACAGGCACAACATACACTAACCCTCACAGGAGGCTCTGGCGTATCTACCACCCGCTTCTACCCCTCGGAGGAGACGAAGTGGCTCTGGGGCTCGGAGAGTTTCGGTCTGTCGTGGCGATACTACAGCGACAAGCCTCGCTTTGTAGGTGCCATAGGTCTCGACCTTGAGTATCTCGAGCGCGGTTTCAGCTTCGGATATACATACACAAGTCGCTACGAGGGTGAGGGCCCCGACCGCAAGGAGATACGCACCTACAAGTACTACACTCGTGATGTCAACTCTATAATGCTGCCTTTAGTATGGCAGCCACACTTCTACTTCGCGAAGAACCATGTGAGGGTGTTCATCGAGGCCGCCTTCGTGCTCTCGTTCAACCTCTCATCACGCTACCGCTATGAAGATGGTAAATATCCCGCAGGAGAGTATCATTGGAAGGTTTCCCGTGACAACCGTTTCGCCTATGGTCTATCGGGCGGAGCAGGTTTCGCGGTACTTATAGGTCAGGTGGAAATAGGTATCAAGGGACGATATATCTTCGGCTACTCCGACATCCTCAAGAATCGAAATAAGTACTACTCGAACTCGACGGATGGCCGAGAAAACCCATTCTACTACACCCCGCTACGCTCCCCGATGGACAATATCAATGTGATGCTCACCGTAGGTTGGCGCTTCAACAAGCGAGGCTTCGACGAGTGGTTTGTGGTGCGCCCCAAGCGTGACAAGCGACTCAAGACCTTCAACTTCTCCGAGCAGACAGGTGGCGACAATGGCGGTGGCAAACAACGTAAATAACAGATAAACAAGATATAGACTATGGATTCTACAAGACAACAGAAAATCGCACGACAGATACAGCGTGACATCGCCGAGATACTGCAACGCGACCTCGCTGACGACATTCGTGGTTCACTGCTTACGGTAACCACCGTGCGTGTATCACCCGACCTGGCATACGCCAAAATCTATGTCAGTGTCTTCCCTTTTGAGCGTAGCGAGGCTACGGTAGAGCTACTGCGCGAGAAGAACTGGCTTATACGCAAGCTTCTCGGTGCGCGCATACGTAACCAACTGAAGGTTGTTCCCGAGTTGGAGTTCTTCATTGACGACTCGCTGGAGTATATCGAGAACATCGATACGCTGCTAAGTAAGTAATCTACCACGATGAAGAGTATGCTGTGGTTTAACTTTGCACAACGATATCTCTTCTCACCGAAATCACACTCGGTGATAAATATCATTGCTTCGGTAAGTGTACTTGCCGTGGCCGTGCCCACGGCAGCACTCATCATTCTTATGTCCATATTTGAGGGTTTTGGCGAGACTATATCCTCGCTCTACACCTCGGTAGATGCCGACATAGAGCTTATAGCCAAGCGAGGACAAACCTTTGAGGAGGATATTGTGGCAATTGAAGATATAGTGGCGATTGAGGGTATAGAGGCCGTAGCACCCTATATCGAGCAGAATGTGATGGCAGCAGCACAGGGAAGACGCACAACGGTGACACTACGTGGCATATCAAGCGAATATAACCGAGTCATGCCCATTGCCGAGATGGTAACACGTGGCGAGATGGAGTGCATCACGCGTGGCGAGATTGTCCTCGGAGCTGCTCTGGCATCGGAGCTCTCAGCCTATGGATTAGGCATACCCATTGACCTTTATGCCGTAAATCGCAAACAGATATCCACGCTACTGCCAACAAGCGGTATATCGCATCTCACAACACGTTTAGGCGGCATCGTCGAGGCCAATCACGACATCGAGAGCTCGTTGGCACTCACCGATATAGGTCGCGCACAACAGCTTCTAAACTACGAGGGACGTATATCGGGCATTGCCATACGCACAGCACCCGACGCCGATATTCAGAGGATATGCAGAGAGCTCGAGGAGTGCTCCGAAGGAGTACTCACAGCACGTACACGCCAGATGAAGAATGCCTCGATGAATGCAATTCTTGGCATGGAAAAGTTTGTGATACTGCTTATCGGGCTATTTATTGCTGTGGTGGCCTCCTTTGCAATCGTTGGCTCGGTCATAATGCTCATAACCGAAAAACAACCCGATATAGCCACAATACGAGCAATGGGTGGCACAACACGCCTCATCGAGAAGATATTTATTGGTGAGGGCATGGTGCTCACCGCCCTGGGTGTCGCCGCAGGAACACTCCTCGGCACACTATTATCTCTCGGGCAGCAACACTTCGGATGGATAACAATACCCGGAGGCAGTACAATACTCACGACCTATCCCGTAGCTATACGTGGCATAGACATACTTATGGTCGTTATACTGATGTTGGCCATTGGCTGGATTATATCACACCTCACGGTGAAGGCTAAATTACAAAAACAACAGAGATAAATGAGATATTCAAGAAGCATAGTAAAACTCCTTGGCGTGACACTGCTCATGCTCACTATAGCGACAAGTTGCAAAGGGCCGAAGGTTATACCCGACAACGACCTGATAAATATCTTTCATGATGCCTATATCGCTAACGCCTATATCGACGAGTGTCGCATATACGAAGACTCGATGAAGGTATATGAGCCTATACTTCAGAGATATGGCTACGACATTGCAGACCTGCACTTCACGCTTAAGACCTTTTCACAGCGTAAGAGTGCCATGCTCTCCAATATTATGCGCGAGGTGGGCAATAGACTTGACGAGGAGTCGCGCATCGAGGCTCATAAGATGAAGGTGCTCGACACCATTGAGCATGTTGCCCAGCGAGCCTTCACACGAATAGTATATAGCGACTCGCTAATTCGTGTCAACACACTCAAGGATACCTCAAAGCTGCGTATAACAATACCCGACATCATCAAGGCTGAGTACACCGTAACATTCGACTACCTTATTGATACGCTTGACGAGAATAGGAACTCACGCGCCGAGCTATATATGCTGCGTAGCGACTCGTCGCAGGCTCTACGCCACACGATGATGCTACAACGATACAAAGAGGGTAAATATTCGCGTAAGTTCAATGCCGACACCTCGCATCGCAGCCTATACATCAACATCTACTACCATCCACGCAACGAGGAGGCAAAGCTCCCGGATATCACTATTAAGAATCTTAAGGTTAAGCGCGTACTCACCGAGGAGGTATCTGTGGATAGCCTCTATAATAAGCAGCTCGACATACGCATCTTCAACACTGAATTGATGACCGGCTTCACGCGCGACACACTACCGGCACTTGATGAAGTGATAGTAACCACAGATAGCACAATGCTCAATGAACCGCAAGATAGCATCACACTACACACTAATTAATGGTGCGTTAGAGCGCAATATCGTTGTCGAGATAGATGATACGGGGCTCATTCTCAATATCGAGAGGTGTCTTGAGATAGATAATCTCGCACACGTTGAGTTTCATCCGGGAATACTGATACCTGGCATGGTGAATGCTCACTGCCACTTGGAATTGAGCTACCTCCACGGAGCAATACCCGAGGCTACGGGCTTCGCGGGCTTCGCTCGCGAGATAGGAGTGCGACGCAACAACTACACTATGGAGGAGCGACTACATGCCGCCTCGGTAGCCGATGCTGCGATGTATTACGAGGGTGTCGTTGCCGTGGCAGACATTGCGAATGATGAGCTCACAATGCCCATTAAGGAGAGATCAAAGATTGAGTACCACACCCTATTTGAGCTCTTCGGGTTGACATTAGAGGCAACGACAAAGCATCATGCCATGGCCACACGTCATAAGCGCAGCTTCATAACCCCACACTCGACATACTCGCTTCAGGATGCTATATTCAAGGAGAGCTGCCGAATGGGCGAGGGCCCACTCTCGATACATTTTCTTGAGTCTGACGACGAGGCTGCACTCTATCGTCACGAAGGGTCGCTAAACGCATGGTACACGCGCATGGGCTGGGAGTGCGACTTCCTGCACTATGGCACACCCACCAAGCGTATCGTAGAAAGCATACCTAAAGAGCGCCGCGCTATGCTAATACACGGCTGCAAGGCATCTAAAACCGATGTAATGACTCTGGATAGCCACTTCACGACGCCACCAACATGGGTGCTCTGCCCCGAGTCTAACCGCTACATTTCGGGAATTAAACCTCCCGTAGCCCTCTTCGAAGAGGTAGCCGCCCACATAGCCATTGGCACCGACTCGTTAGCCTCGGCACGCAGCATATCCATGTTGGACAACATGCGACAAATTGAGGGCGTATCACTTGCCACACTCCTAACATGGGCGACACAAGGGGGTGCACGAGCTCTTGGCATAGAGGATAGCTACGGCATGTTGGAGGTGGGTAAGCGTCCAGGGCTCGTAGTAATTGCCGACATCGACATACACAACTTATCACTCTTGGAAAACAGTTATGCAACACGCATAGCATAAAATAGGCACTGCGATTACCAAACGCGGAGAGAGGAAGACATGAATTACGCTCGTTGATGAATATATCGTCGGATAACTTCCGAAAGGTTGTAATCACCGAAGACCCGATAAAACGCTATCAAGACGAAAACGAAGTCGTATTTATAAACATCTATGAGCTCCTGCTCAATTAGGGAGGCTTGAAAGTTTAAGCCAATGATAAAAAAACAAAAGTATAATAAACTCATTCAAGAAAATTATTATACCTTTGTCATACAAGTGTTATTTGAGAGTATTACTAATGCAAAATGCAGAAATTAGCACAATCTACAAATCGTTACCACGCTCTTTTCAAGATAACTTCAAGTGTTTATTCTTCAAACGACTATATCAAATCGATGAAATATTAAAACCATAAATCATGTATCAGCGTAGTATCACACACAATAATCGAGCACTATTTATCTTTGCTATCGACTGCTCAACATCAATGCGAGAGATGACACGCCTCAATACAATCATCCTCTCCAAAGCAAAGGCCGCAGCATTAATCTGCAACTACTTTATTGATGAGCTTCTCGAACGTGCTCGACGCAATGGAGTGATACGCAACTACTACGACATAGCCGTAATAGGATACTCGGGAGATGACTCCTTCTCTATGCTTACATGTGCAGATAGCGAGTTGGTATCTATCGAGCGACTTGCCGGCCACTGCCCGCCACTCAACACCATACATTTAGAGCAACAGCTACCTACGGGACATACTACCTCGGTACCCTTTATGCTACATGAGTGGATAACACCCATGCACGAGAATTCAACGCCCATGTATGCCGCGATGACACATATATACGACCTTGTGAAACAGTGGTGCAAAGAGCCTGATAATCGAGAGAGTTTCCCTCCGATTGTTATAAATATCTCGGATGGTGATTGTAGCGACTCGGAAGATAGCTTCCTGCTCGACATCACCGACAAGATTAAGGCTACAGCAACAGAGGATGGTAATACGCTCATTATAAACATCCACTTGGCATCGGTGAGAAGCAATACCCCAAGCATAGTATTCCCCGGAGAGAAGAGCTTTAAGTCAAACGACCATAACTGCATGTTGCTATACGAGATGTCGAGTACAATACCTCAAGAGTTGGAGACAACAATAGCAGCACTATTCAATAAGAATGAAAAGGGTCCCTATCGCGGTGTTGCTTACAACTCGATAGCATGCGACATACTCTCGATTATGGATATTGGCACGCGAAGCATAAACCAAACATCTCGATATAACAGCATATAGTCATGAAGGTATATAGCACAACCCTTTTTCGACAGGCGCTACACCATTCAAAGCGGTACTTCCGCACGTTGGGCAACCTTGTATATGAGCAGAACAGCCTACGACAAACATCCCTCTTTGCGGAAGCCATCATACACCATGAGGGGAGAGCAATGATGCTCTATGTACCCACCATCCCCGAGGCTCTCGAACAAGCGGCCTCGGCCATGGAGGTTATATACCGCGCAAAGACACCCATCAGCTCACTACATATGCTACCCGATGAGCTCGTAAACGACTTCTCGACACGCCCCACAAGCCTCCTTACCGAGGAGATAGATTACGAGGCAATCACTCTCTCCGAAGCCCTATATGTCACAACAAAGGCACATCTCATTTGGGGTATGGAGAGACTTAAGCATGAGCTGCGTAGAGCTAATATCAGCCATAACCACCTACATACGAATAATATCCTCGTATCGGAAGACTATACGTGGCACCCCATACGTTGCTACTATACCTCGGCAGGATATGGAGGCGACGAGGAGGCTTTCAAGGAGATAGAAGCTCTTATAGATGCTCATGCTATAGATGACCACTCCGACACAAGACCCATACTGAAAGAGGATTACCTACAATATATCACAAATACCCCGTCGGATCACTCCGCCTTCCTCGCAAAAGACTTTAACCAAGAGGTCACAAATCTATTGTCTAGCCTCCCATACGCCACTATTGATAATTTTGTCGAGGGTCGCGCCGTAGTTATAACTCGCAACGGCAAGATGGGCATGATCGACTACGACGGTAACGAAGTACTCAAACCCATATATGACAAAATCATCTTTATGGAGGATGATGGCTCGTCACGAGTATATAGAAATGGCCGTATCGCCATTTTCGACTATGACGGTAAGCGCATTACAACATGGATGGCATTGTACTCGCGGATATAATATCACTCACATATTGGCTATAACGACGACGACATAGACGTGACGGCGTAATACCAAAGCGACGCTTAAACGTAGCTATAAAGTGTGATGTGCTGATAAAGCCACACATCGATGCCAAATCCGAGGTGGCAATACCAATGGTTGTCGCGATACGAAACGCAAGATCCAAGCGACAGCCCAATAGCCAGACATGTGGCGGCTCATCACTATAATTCTTGAAACGTCGCTTGAATGTCGAAACCGAGAGACAACACATCTCGGCCAACTCGCTTATGGTCATATTCGCTACTACACCCATAAGTATAGCGTGAATAAAACGCTCCTGCTCACGCTCACACGAAGTCACAGGACGACATATTGACTCCGAGTCAATGTGTATAACTACCTGCTCGAATACGCCATACAAACCTGTGTACTTCTCAACACGGTGAGTACCGCGCTCCAGTAAATATAGCGACTTCTCGCCAATAACACGACGCTCACCGTCAACGTCTATAACACAACGACCTTGAGCAATATAACATAAATCATATTGCGTAGTCGTAAACTCAGTAATCGCACATTTTTCTATATGCTCATACTCCAATTCTGCATTGATAAATGGTCTATTATCTTTACACATTCACACATGTATTTTTTATCTGCAATACAAAGGTATATAAAATAAATTAGATAAAAAATCAAAACAAGGGGGAATTGCACATTTGGACTAATAACAACACTCTATTGAGCTTAATATGGCATTTTAGAGTGCTATCGGAGCCTGTGAGACTGAAAATGCGGGGTAACAATAGCTACAAAGAAGAGTAAAGCTATTACAACAAGAATTGCGCCAAACATATAACAATACCTATATCCATAGTCGGCGATGTATCCACCAATAAGCATTCCTGCTCCGATGCCGACATCCCAACCTGTGAGATATGTTGCGTTTGCTGTTGCACGACGCGAATTCGGAGCGAGGTTTATAAAGAGGGTATTGTATGCCGGGAACATCGTACCGTAGCCATAACCGAAGAGTAAGGCTGTGAGGAAGTAGGTTATATATCCGGCGGTCGAGCTCCATCCCGCAATCGTCGAGAGCAGAGCCTCCCCCATAGCTCCAAAGAAGGCAATGATGATACCCATGCGTATCACCTCGGTGATATATCCACGATCTACACGCTTACCCGAGTTTAGGCGCGAGGCGATCAGTCCGGCTGCCATAACCGTAAAGAAGAGACCTGCATTATGTGTTATGCCCGACTCCTGCGCATAAATCGCCATATAGCTTGTGGTCATGCCATAGGGTATAGCCAAAAGCATAAAGGCTATGCAGGCACGTATGCCCTCCTTGAGGAAGAAGCGGTCTGCCGAGAGCTTAAACTCAATCTTCTCGGCTGTGGGCTTCTTTGGAGCTCGCACCGAAATACCGAGTACAAGACCTACAATACCCGTAAGTAATGAAGTAATAAAGAGTGCGGTGTAGTTACCTGACGAGATAATAAAAAGACCGGCCATCGGACCAAAGGCCATAGCGAGATTATTCGTAACACCGTAATAGCCAAGACCTTCACCACGTCGCGACGAAGGCATAACATCTATAACAAGGGTATTTCCTGCCGTTGTAAGCATACCAAACGAGAAGCCATGGAAGATGCGTAGCAGGATGAAGATGGCCAATGTCTTGGTTATAAAGAAGTAGCCAAGAAACGAGGCCACAAATATTGCATAGGCTGCGATATATACCGTCTTGCGCGGGAAGGTGTCGGCAACAAAGCCCGTCATGGGCCTTACGGCGAGTACGGCAATAACGTAGCATGAGAGCACAACACCCACCATAGCCTTACCGATACCGAATGTCTCGGCAAGATAGAGCGGAAGCGTAGGGACAAGGATAAAGAATGAGAACGACATCATAAATGCCGCAATGCAGACAGCGACATAGTCGCGTGTCCATAGTCTATCTTTAACCTCGGTTGTCATACTCTTTAGTATTTGATATAGTAAGATTTACACCACAAAGGTAATACAAAAGGGCCAACAATGTACACATTGACTAAAGAAAATGGTCTATTATCGATCATTTTCATGTATAAATTTTGCTCTGGCACGAAATAACAATAATCTATTCGGCGGATGTAATAGACAAAAACAGGATATAATGCACAAAAAAAGCCGAACTCATTAGAGTCCGGCTTAAAGAGGCGCCTACCTACTCTCCCACCTAAATAGGCAGTACCATCGGCGTGAGTGAGCTTAACTTCTCTGTTCGGAATGGGAAGAGGTGGATCCTCACTGCTATAAGCAC
>JAZNFC010000054.1:0-58907 GCA_045588935.1 Alistipes sp.
TATAAGTTCGATAGCAAGACCGAACATGACTTTTCGTTCGTGCTGGAGAACGACAATAAAGTGTTGAGGTGGTTGCGCCCTGCCCGTGAGCAGTTCAGTATATATTGGTCGAATGGCTCGAAACGCTATGAGCCAGACTTCATTGTTGAGACTGCCGATGCTATATACATGGTGGAGACAAAGGCTGCCGTAAATATTAGCAATGAGGAGGTGCAACAAAAGAAGCAAGCTGCGGAGGAATATTGCCGCCATGCTTCAGAGTTTACTGCCGAGAACGGAGGCAAACCTTGGAAGTACATCTTGCTGGCACATGATAAAGTTGAGCGAACATCAAGCTTTGAGTATTTGATAGCTGTTAGATAAAATGAACTAAAAATAGGTTGATAGAAAGGTTGGTAGAAAACTTGATGGAAAATTAGAGAGTTGGTTAGTCACGCTATGCAACATATGAAGATGCTGAAGCAAGTAATACAGAAAATATTTTATCGCCTATAATCGATAAAATCGTTATACTTGCCAGTGTTATCAAATATGGTCGATATAAAAACATTAAAGGATATGAATATAACCGTAGACATAGCCACATTGCTTAAACCCGATCTGATGTCCAGGTTTGCTGTTGCTGATCTGCTCCTATATATACATAATACTGGGAGCGAATCTGTAGTTGTGGATTTCGCAGGTGTTAAATTCGCAACAAGAAGTTTTGTTGACGAATACTATAATGTTATAATGAAGAATCAGTCTTCAATCAAGATTGAGACTATTAACATTCCAGAGGATATCCAGGCTATCTTTGATGTTGTGCAGCGCACCCAACACAAAGAAAAGGATATTAAACTCGATGCAACGGTGGTTAAGTGTAAGACTTTCGCTGATGTTCAGAGGGTTTTTGGTACGCTGTTAATGTAGAAAATTGGATATATAAAATAGGTTTGCGAAGTTAGACACGATTTAGACAAAATATCTCAACCTATAGCAAACCATGTCCACGGATTATTCGTTTTACGCCCTTCTGTGCGGGTATATGCCACGCCCTTGAGGGGGTACAGAAGAGAAGAACGCGAGTTCTTCTCTTTTTTTGTTGCGTATCAGAACGTTTTTGTTTTATATTCCTATAAATCACTATTGCGCTTTGTGATTTATTTCGTATCTTTGCATCTATGGATTGTCGATACAAATATCAAGACGTAGAGCTTGCTTACACCATTGAGGGTGAGGGCGATACGGTGATTTTATTGCATGGCTGGGGCTGTGATGGAAATATCTGGAGGGCGACGATGGAGTTGCTTGTGCCTCACTTTAGGGTGGTGACCGTGGATTTTGCCGGCTTTGGTCAGAGTGGAGAGCCGCATATGGTGTGGGGTGTTGAGGAGTACACTCGCTCGGTTGAGGCTCTTGTTAAGGAGCTCGGCATAGTCAAGCCTACGCTTATAGGTCACTCGTTTGGTGGTCGTGTATCGATACTCTATGCCTCGCGTAACGAGGTGGCGAGGGTGGTGCTTGCGGATGCTGCGGGCGTGAAGCCCCGTCGCACGTTGCGCTACTACTACAAGGTATATACCTTCAAACTGATGAAGAACATCCTACCTATGCTCATCGGAGGTCAGAAGGCGCAGATGCTCATCGACCAGCGTCGTCAGAAGAGCGGCTCATCGGACTACAACCGTGCCACGCCCATGATGAGGGCTATCCTCTCGAAGTGCGTGAATGAGGATCTATGTCATATTATGCCCGCCGTCACGGCCCCTGTGCTATTGTTCTGGGGCGAGAGGGACACGGCGACGCCGCTCAAGGATGCCGAGAAGATGGAGCGTCTGATGCCCGATGCGGGGCTTGTGGTAGCCAAGGGCGCAGGTCACTTTGCCATGTTGGAGCAGCCCGAGTTATGGCGCGAGACATTAAAGTCGTTTCTTAAAATAGCGTAGCAGCTATGGAGTTATATATAAGATACTTTGCCATATTTACGTGGATGCTCTTTTGGAAGGCCACAACATGCTACTCGGTGCAGATGTTTCAGCAGAATAGCTACCGCGTGGCGCGCTATAACCGGTGGTTGCGCTCGACGGGCGAGTGGCACTCGCGCCCCAATATGGTGTCGGCGCTGGGTGCTGTTGTGTTGCTGCTGACCGAGCACTGGAGTGTGATGCTTATCCTTGGGCTGTGGATGCTTATTATCGCTCTTGCCGAGTTCTCGATAAAGTATAAGATTAAGCTCGCCTACACGATGCGTGTTCGGCGACTGCTCCTCACGCGCTTTCTTATTACGGCTCTTGCCGTGGCACTTGTCGAGTTCTACGCTCCGCGCCATCTCCTCTCGGTGTTGCTTATCATGTCGCTCGACTACTGGACAATAGTTGCAAACACTATAAATATACCCTTGGAGTCGGCCATCACACGTTGGTACTATAACGATGCGAAGCGCATGCTGCGCTCGATGTCGCGCCTGAAGATTATAGGCATCACGGGCAGCTTCGGCAAGACCTCAACGAAGCACTACCTGCACCGCATACTCTCGGAGCGATATAACGTGCTTATGACCCCCGGAAACTTCAATACCACGCTGGGTGTGGTGCGCACCATACGTGAGCACCTCAAGCCCCATCACGAGATATTTATCGTGGAGATGGGTGCCAAGCAGCGTGGCGATATCAAGGAGATATGTGACCTTGTATCTCCCGAGATGGGCATCGTAACCTCGGTGGGGGAGATGCATCTCGAGACCTTTGGTACGGTGGAGGGTGTTGCCAGCACGAAGTTTGAGCTTTTGGAGGCTCTGCCCGAGGGCGGCTTCGGCATAGTAAATATTGACTCGGAGGCTGCAGCGGCACACCTCAAGGGCTTCGCACGTAATGTTGCCACCTATGGTATGGAGAGTGTGGCTGCGGAGTACCGAGCAACAGATGTGCGCTATGCTACGTCGGAGACCTCCTTTGCTGTGCACCATGGTGAGCATGTGGATCAGGGCTACGTCACACACCTCTTGGGTCGCGGAAATATACTTAATCTTACGGCTGCTATCGCTGTGGCCGAGCAGCTGGGTGTCACCACGGCAGAGATTAAGCGTGCGGTACGCCAAATTGAACAGGTGGAGCACCGCTTGAGCATGCGTAGTGTCGGGGGTGTTACCATCCTGGATGATGCCTATAACTCCAACCCCACGGGTGCGAAGATGGCTCTCGAGGTGCTCTCTGCCTTCGATACTTCGGGTGCGCGTTATGTCGTTACGCCAGGATTTGTGGAGATGGGAGCACGGCAGTATGATAATAACCGAGGCTTCGGCTGCGATATAGCACATGCCGAGGTTGATGGCGTATATGTCGTGAACGAGGTCAACCGCAAGGCTCTGTGTGAGGGTCTTGAGGCGGGGGGATATGATGGTAGCAAGGTGAGCTGCGTGGCATCGTTTCAGGAGGCTATGTCCGAGCTGCAGCCGCGCCTTAAGGTGGGCGATGTGGTGCTCTATGAGAATGACCTCCCTGACTCGTTTAAGTAGAAGAGATGATAAAAACTTGATAATATGAAGATTAATGTAGGTGTAATTTTTGGTGGTCGCTCGGTGGAGAATGAGATTTCGGTTATCACGGCGGCGCAGACCATGGCTGCGATGAATGTTGAGAGGTACAACATCGTGCCTATCTATATCTCGAAGGAGGGTCGTTGGTACACAGGTGACAAGCTCCGCACGACGGACAATTATCGTGATATGAAGGCGTTGCTTGACTCGGTTACGGAGGTCTATTTTCGTCCCGTCTATGGTGATAATAACCTCTATTGCGTGCGCAAGCCTCTCTTTGGCAGTGCTGTTGTAACGACGATAGATGTCATCCTTCCTTGCTTGCATGGCACCTCGGGTGAGGATGGCTCGTTCCAGGGTCTTATTGAGCTTACGGGCATCCCTTATGCTTGTCCTAATCCTTTGGCTTCGGCTAATGGCATGGATAAGATTACGATGAAGATGATACTCAAGGAGAGTGGTATTCCCGTTGTGGACTATGCATGGTTCTCGGATAAGGAGTGGCTCTCTGAGGAGGTGGCGTGTGTTGAGCGTGCCGAGAAGCTTGGCTATCCGCTTATCGTTAAGCCTGCCAACCTCGGCTCATCGGTAGGCATCAAGGCGGTGCATAATCGCGAGGAGCTTGTGGCTGCGGTAGGTAACGCCATCAAGTACTCGAAGCGCATAATCATCGAGACGCTTATCGAGCAGCTCAAGGAGATTAACTGCTCGGTCTTGGGTGACTACTACGACTGCGAGGCCTCGGTGTGTGAGGCTCCCGTGCGTAGTGGCGAGATATTGAGCTACGAGGATAAGTACTTAGGAGGTGGTAAGAGTAAGCCCTCGGAGGGTATGCACTCTACCGTGCGCGAGATTCCTGCGCGTCTGCCCGAGGAGACTACGGCATTTATACGTCGCACGGCATGTGATACCTTCCGTGTGTTGGCCTGCGATGGCGTGTCACGCATCGACTTTATGATTGACGAGGCTACGGGAGGCATCTATGTTAACGAGATTAACACCATCCCCGGCTCGTTGTCTTTCTACTTGTGGGAGGCTACGGGCGTGAAGTTCGACGAGCTTGTTGATCGCCTTATCGCCATAGCCTTTAAGCGTAAGCGCGACTCGGAGTTCAAGACCACGAGCTACTCGGAGAATATCTTTGCCTACCAGGCCAAGCATGGCGTGAAGCTGGGTGGTGGCTCGAAGGGGGCAAAGAGATAGACGTAAGGAGTACTATATAAATTAATAAATACCATGACAGCACTATATAACAATATAATTTTCGGCCCTGTACGTTCACGTCGTCTTGGCCTCTCGTTGGGTGTTAACCTGCTGCCCGTGGAGTCGAAGCTGTGTAGCTTCGACTGCATCTACTGTGAGTGTGGCTGGAATGATGAGCACCCGGGTAAGCGTCGCTTCAATGCCCGCGAGGATGTATATCGTATGCTCGATGCAACACTTGCACGGATGGTTTCGGAGGGCACCCCACCCGATGTTATCACCTTTGCCGGCAATGGTGAGCCTACGATGCACCCCGACTTTGAAAGTATCATCGATGATACCATCGCCTTGAGAGATAAGCATTGTCCTGCAGCCAAGGTCTCTGTGCTGTCGAATGCTACACAGATACATCGTGAGGATGTGCGTCGTGCCCTTGCCAAGGTGGATAACAATATCCTGAAGCTCGACTCGGCCTTTGATGCTACAGTGCAGCTTGTCAACAAGCCGCAGGGAGCATATACCGTGGCGCGCACCGTGGAGCTACTCAAGGCCTTCGAGGGTAACCTCATCGTGCAGACGATGTTTCTGCGTGGCGAGTACCTCGGTCAGCGTGTGGATAACACCACCGAGGAGGAGGTGTCGGCCTGGCTCAAGCTTATTGCCGAGATATCTCCCAAGCAGGTTATGGTCTATTCTCTCGACCGCGATACACCCTGCAAGACCCTGGAGAAGGTTGAGCGCGAGGAGCTACAGAAGATAGCTGCACGTGTTGCGACCCTTGGCATCGCCGTCTCTGTGGCGTAATCGGAAAACTTAAATAAAGAGTTATATATATGGAATTTGAAGGTAAAGTATTAGAGATTCTCCCTGCTGTTACGGGTCAGTCGGCACGTGGCACATGGGAGCGACAAATTGTAGTTTTTGAGCAGCCCAACAAGCAGTATGGCAAGGAGCTCGCCGTAACCTTTATGAATAAGGCCCAGGATGTGGCTTCGCTTCGTGTAGGTGAGGTATATACCGTGTCATTCGATATCGAGTCGCGCAAGTATCAGGATCGTTGGTACACCGATGTTCGCGCATGGCGTGTGCAGCCTGTGGCCTCGCAGCCTGTGGCAGCTATGCCCGATATGCCCCCATTTGAGGAGACCACACCTGCACCTGCATCTGCAGGTATGGTTGATGACATGCCCTTTTAATTTTCGATTTATATAGGGCATCTTTAGCCTTTTAATCAAAGCCACCGATGGAACGTACAAGTACTACCCATCGGTGGTTCTTTCATCTTTTTATCCTTAACCCTATCCGATACTGACATCGAGAATCATCATCAGCACAAAGCCTACGGCAAAGGCTATGGTGCCGATATTCGAGTGTTCGCCCTGCTGTGTCTCGGGGATAAGCTCCTCGACAACGACATAGAGCATGGCGCCTGCCGAGAAGGCCAATAGGTAGGGTAGTGCGGGTGAGATATGCTCAAAGAGCGCAACCATGACCACCGCAGCAACAGGCTCAACAATGCCCGATAGCGCACCATAGAGGAAGGAGCGACGGCGTGTCATGCCGCTGGCACGAAGAGGTAGCGAGATAATCGCTCCCTCGGGGATATTCTGTATAGCCATGCCCGAGGCTAAAGCTACAGCTGCGGCCATAGATATATCGCTACCCGAGCCCATGGCACCTGCCACAACGGCACCTACGGCCATACCCTCGGGGATATTATGCAGTGTGACGGCAAGCATAAGCATCTCCCTGCGTCCCAACTTCGAGGGTCGTCCCTCGGGTGTCGAGCCCGTAGGGTGAAGATGGGGTATAAGCGTGTCGAGAATTAGCAGGAAGAGCATGCCGAGGATTATGCCCACCGACGCCGGCAACCAGCTTATAGTGCCATACTCTGCGGACATATCGAGGGCCGGTATTATCAGTGACCATACCGAGGCGGCAACCATCACACCGGCGGCAAAGCCCAGAAGCATATTCTGCTTACGGCCCGTGATGCCCTGCCGAGCAAAGAGCACCGTGGCGGCGCCCAGGATAGTTCCCGCCATGGGAATTAGAAGTATCGTAAACCAATTCATCGGTGTGTCTTTTTCAATATTTATGCAAATGTGGGTGACTTAAGTAGAATAGTCACCCACATTTTGTTTGGAGATTGAATAAAAAGATGTAGTTTTAGGCTTGCGAACTTAACGACAAAATCACTTTTTATTCATCCTCGTTCATCGTTAGTCTTACTATATATTAATAGTTCTCGGCCTTAATCTGGAAGTAAGCCTGCGGGTGAACGCATACGGGGCATACCTCGGGAGCCTGCTTGCCTACGTGGATGTGACCGCAGTTTGAGCACTGCCAAATCATATCACCATCGCGTGAGAATACCAAGCCGCCCTCAACGTTGGCTAAAAGCTTGCGGTAGCGCTCCTCGTGCTCCTTCTCAATCTTGCCCACCTCATCGAAGAGGAATGCGATGTGGTCAAAGCCCTCCTCGCGTGCATCCTTGGCCATCTGTGCATACATATCTGTCCACTCGTAGTTCTCGCCCTCGGCTGCAGACTTAAGATTCTCGGCCGTAGAGCCGATGCCATTGAGAAGCTTAAACCAAATCTCGGCATGCTCCTTCTCGTTGGCCGCCGTCTCCTCGAAAATCTTTGCTATCTGTACATAGCCATCCTTCTTTGCCTTTGATGCAAAATATGTGTACTTGTTGCGTGCCTGGCTCTCACCTGCAAATGCCTCCCACAAGTTCTTCTCGGTCTTCGTTCCTTTTAAGTCTTTCATAGTTCTATAGTTTTAGAGTTTATGCTTATTATTATCTTATCTTTAATCTTCTTTACTGGTGCAAAGTTAAATTTTTTTTGGTAATTGGCAATAGTTTTTTGATTATATGTTTTTATATATCTATAGGTTGTGTTTATAAGTTCAGGCATTATAATTGTATTTGATGATGCGGTTATAAACTTTATACTAATGTTATGCAGACGAATAGTAAATCTAATACGTTCAAATTGAGCGTAATGACGCTGGCGATAATGAATGTTACGGCCGTTGTTAGCTTGCGAGGTTTGGCTACCGAGGCAGTGTATGGCATCACATCGGCCTTCTACTACCTTTTTGCAGCTGTCGTTTTTCTTGTGCCTACGGCAATGGTTGCTGCGGAGCTCGCGGCGATGTTCTCCGAGAAGCAGGGTGGAGTCTTTCGCTGGGTAGGTGAGGCCTTTGGGCCACGTGCGGGCTTTTTAGCGATATGGTTACAGTGGATACAATCGACGATATGGTATCCCACGGTGCTTACGTTTGGTGCAGTGAGCATCGCCTATATCGGTATGGATAGTGCTGCGGATGCCGCCTTGGCCTCGAATAGATTTTTTACGCTTATCGTGGTCTTGGCTATATATTGGGCGGCCACGTTCATCTCGCTCAAGGGCCTGGGCTGGGTCGGTAAGGTGAGTAAGTGGGGAGGTATCATCGGCACGATAATACCTGCTGCGATACTTATACTCTTGGCCGTGATCTATCTTATAGGTGGCGGAGATAATAACCTCAACACCTCGACGAGCTTCTTCCCCGATCTCACTAACTTCAATAACCTTGTGCTTGCAAGCAGCATCTTCCTCTTCTATGCCGGCATGGAGATGATGGGTGTTCATGTTATGGAGGTGGATAATCCGCGTCGCAACTATCCGCGTGCCATAATTATCGGCTCGTTGGTTACGGTTGTTATCTTTATTTTGGGTACCTTCTCGCTCGGTATCATCGTGCCGGCCAAGGATATCAGCCTCACGCAGACTCTTCTTATTGCTTTTGATCGTTACTTTGGCTTCCTGCATATCTCATGGATGGGCTCGGTAATGGCCGTGGCATTGGTCTTTGGTGTGCTTGCCGGCGTGCTTACATGGGTTGCAGGACCCTCGAAGGGCATCTTCATGGTGGGGCGTGCAGGCTACTTGCCCCCCTTCTTTCAGAAGACCAATAAGCAGGGTGTGCAGCGCAATATCCTCTTGGTGCAGGGTGTCATTGTGACTATTCTCGGCATGCTCTTCGTGGTAATGCCCTCGGTGCAGAGCTTCTACCAGATATTGTCGCAGCTCACGGTCTTGCTCTATCTTATTATGTATATGCTGATGTTTGCTGCGGCCATCACCCTGCGATATAAGCTTCCCAATATGGAGCGTCCCTTCCGTCTTGGCAGCAAGGGTAACGGACTTATATGGCTTCTTGGCGGCATGGGCTTTGCGGGCTCACTCCTCGCCTTTGTCTTGAGCTTTATTCCACCCTCGCAGATAGCTACGGGTAGTACTACGGTGTGGTTCTCGATGCTCATAGGCGGAGCGATACTCTTTGTTGTCATACCCTTTATTATATATGGCATGCGCAAGCCGTCGTGGAAGAGCCCCGATGCGGAGTTCGAGCCCTTCGAGTCAGAGAGGATGCAGAAGCAGGCATAGGCATAGCTTAAACAAAAGAGAGCTTGTTTAACGAACATGTTGAATAAGCTCTCTTATATTATAAATATGCTTTTTTGGCTTATTTGAGGATAAAAAAATCCGCCCCGAAAGGCGGATTTTCAAATTATCATTCGCAACAACCTATGGGATAAGGTTGATTGTGTAGGTTTGTGTATGGTCGCCACACTTATAGGTCAGCGTTACCGCTACAAGCTCATTCCAAACTAAGCGCTCCAATCTATAGCCCTCGCCCGTTGTTAGCTCCGTAATCTTCAGCTTGCTCTCATCGCTCGAAGTGAGCGTATATTGAGAAGCAGGTATTTGATACTCCTTGAACATATCTAATGACGAGGCAATATCGTAGTAGTAGAAAATCATGTTAAGGCCATCCTTATGGAGCGTAGAGTTCCAGTTGTACAAGTAATTTTTTGTACCATCCACACTATCTACGGGTGTCAACGTCGTGTCGTTGCTATAGCCATACGACTCAAAGAGGTAGGGGTATGTACGCAGATATACTCGTGCATCGCCGACTAAGTTACCATCGAGATATGGCAATATCTGGATATAATAGTAGGCGGCGCTATAATTCTCCGTATATGCAACCGAGACCGTAATATTATCCCTCGTAACCTCATACGTTAGTGCCTCCGGATTATTTTCGTAGAGTATCTCCCAGTCGAACCAACGCAGGTCGGCATCAGCAGGGCTCACCGTCATATTAACATCGCTCTTAACATCGATCTGTTTACCTTGCCAACTATATGCCTCATAGATATTTGACGAATTAGGCACATAGTCGCCAAACTTTATCCAGGTGGGTTTAGGGCCTAATACCCAAACGGGAACAGTAGTCTCAACACCACTGCCATCCTTTGCCTTGAAGGTAATCTCGGTATTACCCATGCTTACACCTGTAACCATGTTGTTGCTATCGATGGTGGCGATAGCGGGATTGCCACTAATAACCTCATACTCCTTGTTATGAGCATTTGAGGGATAAACCGACACCTCCAATGCTACGGTCTCACTTACCTCAACCTTGACAACTTTGGGCGACACCTCAATCGCACTCACCAACTCGTGTGCCAGAATCGTAATTTCATCCGTTATCGCCGAAAAGCCTCCATCGTTTGTCGTGCAGGTGATAGTCACCTTGCCGGGCTTAAGGGCCGTAAGCGTACCGTGAACAAAACCCGAGATCTCCGTTCTATTGTGTTCTACCGTAGCAACCTCGGGATTGCTGCTTGTCCACGTAACACCCATATCCGTTGCACCGTCAGGAGATATAATCATACAATATCTCTCCGTATCGCCAACACGAAGCTCTGTTCGCGAGATTGCACCATACCACTCGATGCCCGTCACCGCCACCTTCTCGGTTACGACCTTTACAGGCACCGTCGCGGTGAAGCCTCCATCCGTAGTTGTTACAGTGACATTCGTTTCGCCTTCGGCTACGCCGGTAACAACACCATTGGATACGGTGGCTACTGCTGTGTCGGCAATGCTCCACTCAACAGCTTTGTTGGTTGCGTTCTCTGGAGTTACAGTTGCCTCAACAGTCACGCTCTCGCCAATCTCCAAGGCTACCATCGTCTTATCCAACGATACGCCGGTGACCTTGATAGGCGCGGCCTTTACTACGACATTAGCCGTAGCCTTAAAGGCGCCATCGGCCGTAGTCACGGTAACGGTAGTCTCGCCGGCAGCAACCGCCGTAACAACGCCATCCTCAACCGTAGCAATGGCATCGTTGGCCGAGCTCCAGCTTACCGCCTTATTTGTGGCATTGTCAGGAGCAACGGTAGCAGTAAGGGTATCACTATCGCCAATCTCCAGCTCCAAGCTCGGCTTGTCGAGCGTCACGCCCGTGACCTTGATGATGCCCTCGGCGACGGTAATCGTAGCCGATGCGGTAAATCCACCATCGACGGTGGTAACGGTAACGGTAGTCTCGCCAATAGCCACAGCCTTAACTACGCCATTATTAACGGTGGCAATAGCATCGTCTGCTACGCTCCACTCAACGCCCTTATTTGTGGCGTTCGCAGGGGCAACCGTAGCCGTCAGGGTGACACTATCGTCAACCTCAAGTGCGACAGCGTTTGTATTGAGCGATACGCCGGTCACAGCAACAACCTTCGGCTTGTCCGCGCCAGGATTATCCTTTTTGCAAGCAGTGAAGCACAGCGCCACTGCTACGAGTGCTAAAAGTAGATAGTTTTTCATAATACTTAAATATTTTGGGTTAAACATCTATTGAGCGATACGACAAAAAACAGCAAGGCAGGAGAGATGCTCTCGGACACTCTCCTGCCTATAATTGTAACTTCTTGAATTACAGCGTTATACCCCCCCCTATGAGAAGTTATTGAAGCCGACAACGGCAAAGATATGTTGGTGAGGTTACGCATAATAGTTCATCTTATCTATAACAAAGATACGAAAACCTTTCGGAAATTCCAAATAAATGGCGTTGTTTGTTAATCATTTACCTTTTATCCGGCATTTTCATTTCAAAAATTTTGGATATTACAAAATAAGTAGTATCTTTGCAACGCTCTTTTACGGAGGAGCATGGTTTTTAGGAGGGTTGGGTGAGTGGCTTAAACCAGCAGTTTGCTAAACTGCCGATATCGTAAGGTATCCGCTGGTTCGAATCCAGTGCCCTCCGCTTGTTTGAGATTTGCAGACGACCTTTCGGGGTCGTCTTTTTGTTTATATCCGCTGGCATTCACTACATACAAAAAGCGGGTGACTAAAATAGTCACCCACTCTGCTATTATGTAAGTCTTAACGCTTACTCCATCTTTGTACGCTTAACGTAGCTGTTGTATCGCCACTTTGCGTTCTCCTCGGCGGCCTCGAAGAGCTGCTCCGCCTCCGCAGGGAAGGCCTTCTTCAGCGAGGTGTAACGCACCTCCTTCATCAAAAAGTCGCGGAACTTCGACCAGTCGGGCTCCTTCGAGTCGAGAACAAAGGGATTCTTACCCTCGGCCTCCAACTCGGGGTTGTAGTGCCACAAGTGCCAGTAACCACACTCCACAGCCTGCTTACCTACGGTCTGCGTGCGTGTCATGCCGCCCTTGATGCCGTGATTGATACAGGGTGCGTAGGCGATGATAAGTGAGGGGCCGGGGTAGGCCTCGGCCTCCTTCAAGACGTTGAAGAGCTGCTGCTGTGATGCTCCGATAGATACCTGTGCTACATATACATATCCATAGGTCATGGCAATAGCGCCGATATCCTTCTTGCGGATGCGCTTACCTGCAGAGGCAAACTTCGCAACAGCACCTACGGGGGTTGACTTTGAGGACTGACCGCCCGTATTAGAGTAAACCTCCGTATCGACGATAAGGATATTTACATCCTCGCCCGATGCCAAGACGTGATCTACACCACCAAAGCCGATATCGTAGCCCCAGCCGTCACCACCGATAATCCACTGCGACTTCTTCACTAACCAATCCTTATACTCGAGGATAGTCTTGCAGTAGTCGCAGCTGCAAGCCTCAACCATAGGCAACAGACGTGCTGTAACCTCGGCCGACTTGGCTGCCAGGTGACGCGCCTCTATCCACTCCTGCATTACGCCCTTGAGCTCTGCAGAGCAGCAGTTGCACTCGGCAATAGCCCTCTTCATCACATCCTCAAGACCCTGACGTACCTTCTCCACGCCGATGCGCATGCCAAGACCAAACTCGGCATTATCCTCGAAGAGTGAGTTTGCCCATGCGGGACCCTGGCCCTTGGCATTTGTGCAGTAGGGAGTTGAGGGTGCCGAGCCCGAGTAGATAGATGTACAACCCGTAGCATTAGCCACCATCATGCAGTCGCCAAAGAGCTGTGTGATAGCCTTGATATAGGGTGTCTCGCCACAGCCGGCGCAAGCTCCCGAGAACTCGAACAAGGGCTGCGAGAACTGAAGGTTCTTAACAGACTTTGTCTTATCTACATGCTCGGTGTAGCCAATCTCCTTTGTCACCTTTGTCCAGTTCTCGGCCTGATGCAACTGCTCGGCCAAGGGACGAAGAACGAGAGCCTTCTCCTTTGCGGGGCATACATCCACACAGTTATTACAGCCCGTACAATCCAACGGCGATATCTGTATGCGGAACTTCAGGTGCTTGGTCTCACCAAGGCCCTGCTTCCACTCCAAGCCCGATGCTGCGGCCTGCTCCTCGGTAGCGAGGAAGGGACGTATAGCGGCATGAGGACATACATAGGCACACTGGTTACACTGGATACAGTTCTCAATCTTCCACTCGGGAACGCTTGTCGCGATGCCGCGTTTCTCGTATGCTGCGGTGCCGTTATCCCAGGTGCCATCCTCGCGACCATTGAATGCCGACACGGGGAGGAGGTCACCCTTGAGAGCGTCGATAGGCTCGCAGATGTTACGCACGAAGGCCGGTACATCACCCTCGGCATGGTGCTCCGCAACCTCGGCCTCGATTGAAGCCCACTCTGCGGGCACATCAATCTTGATTACCGCCTCGCAGCCGGCATCTACCGCGGCATAGTTCATATTGACGATATCCTCGCCCTTATTGCCGTAAGATTTGTAGATAGCACTCTTCATCTCCTCTACAGCCTTCTCAATAGGTATGATGTCGGCAATCTTGAAGAAGGCGGCCTGCATGATGGTGTTGGTGCGTGAGCCCAGACCAAGCTCGGCAGCAATCTGCGTAGCGTTGATGATATAGAAGTTAATCTCCTTCTTTGCGAGGTACTGCTTCATGTGTGCAGGAAGAGTACGACATGTGGTCTCGGCGTCGTTCACCGAGTTAAGAAGGAATGAGCCACCGCGCTTCAAGCCCTTCAAGACGTCGTACTTCTCGACATACGAGGGCACATGGCATGCCACGAAGTCGGGAGTAGTCACGAGGTAGGGTGACGTGATGGGATTATCACCGAAACGAAGGTGCGACGAGGTGTAACCACCCGACTTCTTCGAGTCGTATGAGAAGTATGCCTGACAATACTTGTTTGTCGAGCCACCGATAATCTTAATAGAGTTCTTGTTGGCACCTACCGTACCATCCGAGCCAAGACCGAAGAAGAGAGCCTCAAAGGTACCCTCCTTGGCCATAGATATCTCCTTGCCCACGGGGAGTGACAACATCGTCACGTCGTCGTTGATACCTACGGTGAAGTGGTTCTTGGGAGTGTCGAGCTCCATGTTGGCAAAGACGGCCAACATCTGTGCCGGTGTCGTATCCTTTGATGATAGGCCGTAGCGACCACCGATAATCATGGGGTGCAGCTCGCTGTCATAGAAGGCGTCGCGGATGTCGAGCAACAGAGGCTCGCCATTAGCTCCGGGCTCCTTTGTGCGGTCAAGCACGGTGATACGCTTCACGCTCGTGGGAAGTATATTGAAGAGGTACTTCGCCGAGAAGGGACGATAGAGGTGCACGGTGATAACACCCACCTTCTTACCCTGTGTGCGGAGGTAATCTACGCACTCCTTGATGGTCTCTGTTACCGAGCCCATGGCGATGATTATGTGCTCCGCCTCGGGGTCACCATAGTATGTGAAGGGCTTGTACTGGCGACCTGTGATAGTCGAGATCTTCTCCATGCACTCTGCCACCATGTCGGGCACGGCATCATAGAACTTATTCGCAGCCTCACGTGTTTGGAAGTAGATATCGGGATTTTGCGCCGTGCCACGTGTCACGGGACGCTCGGGGTTGAGTGCTCGCATGCGGAAGTCGCGCAGAGCCTCGCGGTCGAACATCGACAGGAGTGACGCCTCCTCCATAATCTCAATCTTCTGTATCTCGTGCGATGTGCGGAAACCATCGAAGAAGTGTACAAAGGGTATGCGTGCCTTGAGAGCTACGATATGTGCTACGGCAGCGAGGTCCATAACCTCCTGTACCGAGGATGTGGCGAGCATTGCAAAGCCTGTCTGACGTACCGCCATGACATCCTGATGGTCGCCAAAGATTGAGAGCGACTGCGCTGCCAGGGCACGTGCCGAGACGTGGAATACACCGGGGAGAAGCTCTCCGGCAATCTTGTACATATTGGGAACCATCAGCAACAAACCCTGTGATGCTGTGAATGTCGATGTCAGAGCGCCGCTCTGCAATGAGCCGTGCACGGCACCTGCAGCACCCGCCTCCGACTGCATCTCAACAACCTTCACGGTGTCACCGAGGATGTTCTTTTTTCCTTGTGCCGACCACTCATCGACGAGCTCTGCCATGGTCGATGATGGGGTGATGGGGTAGATGGCTGCTACCTCCGAAAACATATATGCAATATGCGCTGCTGCATAGTTACCGTCACATGTTATAAATCTCTTTTCTGCCATGCTTCTTATGTTTAATTCCTAATCTATCTGTTAATCTATCTTTGTTCTTATGAAGTGACTCCTCGTAGAGGAGATCTCCGACAGAGATATCGCACATGGATATTACTCTTTGTAGCCATATGTGGTACCTTTGTCAAAAATCGGTGCAAAGGTAACAATTTCACATCAAAAATCATAGTTTTTTTACTGTTAACTTTTTAACATCAAAACGCATGCCTTTTTTACACGTTTCAGCACCCTGATAAATTGGTCAAAAATACTAATCTTACATCTCATAACATACCCTTTTTAGTGGGGCGGCAAAGCCCTTTTATGAGATAAATAATCTGCGTAATCGTAATTTTTTGCTATCTTTGTCGCGGAGAAATTTTGCCCTATGGAGAGATATATCGATATCAACGACTTTAACTACGAGCTTCCCGATGAGCGTATTGCCAAGTTTCCGCTTGCCGAGCGCACCTCCTCGAAGCTCCTTATCTATGATAATGGCACGATATCCGAGAGCCACTTTGCCTCTATTGCCGATTATCTGCCTCAAGGTGCTACACTCGTATTTAATAATACGCGCGTGGTGCGTGCCCGCCTCGTCATGCACAAGAGCTCGGGAGCGCGCATCGAGGTCTTCTGCCTTGAGCCTCACGCCCCTGCCGACTATGAGCGTGCCTTTGCCATGCGCGGTGAGTCGCAGTGGAGCTGCATCGTGGGCAACCTGAAGAAGTGGAAAGAGGGTGAGATAGGCATCGATTTCGAGCATGGGGGCGAGAGTCACACCCTGCGTGCCGAGATTGTCGAGCGTGGCACACGTGAACATATCGTGCGCTTCCGCTGGTCGGCAGATTGCAGCTTTGGTGAGCTCCTCGAGACCCTCGGCCGCATACCTATCCCGCCATACCTCAATCGCGATAGTGAGGATATAGATAATACGCGCTACCAAACCGTCTATGCCCGCTTCGAAGGCTCCGTGGCAGCACCTACGGCGGGGCTGCACTTTACCTCCGAGCTGATAGATGATATGCGTCATCGAGGTTTTGATTTTCAGGGTGTTACGCTTCATGTGGGTGCCGGCACCTTTCTTCCTGTGAAGGATGAGAATGCTACCGAACATCCTATGCACACCGAGCATTTTGAGGTCTCCTTGGAGGCCCTTGAGGCGCTGCGTCGTAACCCCGAGGCTATTGTTGCTGTGGGCACCACCTCTGTGCGTACTCTCGAGTCCTTGGCGGCCCTGGCGTGGCGCATAAAGCAGAGGGGTAATCCATCCTGCGATACCGTTGTCGGGCAGTGGGAGCTCTACGATATACCCTCTGATTTTCAGTGTGAAGAGATACTCTCCCTGCTTATTGAGTATATGCGTGTCAATGATTTGTCACGCATGAAGGCTGCTACACAGATAATGATTACGCCCCTTGGCTATAGATTCCGTATAGTGCGTTATATCATCACCAACTTCCATCAGCCTAAATCGACCTTACTTCTTCTTGTAAGTGCCTATGTGGGAGATGATTGGCATAAGATTTATGATTATGCTTTGGCTCACGGTTTCAGGTTTTTGAGTTATGGGGATTCATCCCTCCTCAAAATAAATTTGTTGTGATAAGGGGCCATTTCGCCCTCTCAATTATTTGTGTTTAGATGTGTTTAGATGGGGTGATATGCGACTACTCATATCAGCCCATCACTCTGTGCTCTGTGCTCTGTTCTCTGTACTCTGTTCTCTGTACTCTGTTCTCTGTACTCTGTTCTCTGTACTCTGTTCTCTCTATTTCTCTCTCTTATACTGCTTTGGCGATAGGCCTGTGGCTCGCTTGAAATACTTGCCGAAGAAGCTCTGGTTGGGGAAGTTGAGCGAGGCGGCGATTTGCTGTATTGTCATGTCCGAGGATTGCAGCAGTGCGCGGGCCTCGAGTATCACATGCCTCTCTATCCACTCGCCTGCGGAGCACCCCGTATTCTCCTTGACGAGCTTCGAGAGGTACTTCGGTGTGATGCACAGCAGGTCGGCATAAAAACCTATCTGTCGCTCTGTGCGGTAGTGTTCGTGCACAAGCTCTATGAAGTGCTTCACTATGGCGTTACGTGTCGTGGGCTCCTTGCTCTCTGCGGGGTCGAGCTTGACAAGGCCTCCGTAGTAGAACACGCGGATAAGGTTCTCGATAACTTGCAGGCGGAAGGGGTTATCCTTATTCTCTGCAGCACGATATAGTATGGTGTAGAAGAAGCGCATGGACTCCAACCTGTCGCTGTCGAGGATGCCTATAGGGTTGTTGTACATCGACATATAGTGTTGCTGCCATCCCGGGAGGTTGATGGTGTCGATAAACCTCTTCGACAGGGCTATGGCGTAACCCTCGAAGTTGGGGCTCTTGCCCACAGGCTCGATAATCTGCCCGGGCAGCAGTGTTAGAAGCGAGGGGCTCTCGATGTTGTGCTCCTCGAGGTTTATCTTTATATGGCAGTTGCCCGCCGAGATAACGGTAATAATGGCGTGGGAGAGCTTGAGAATAGGCTCGCCTTTAATTGAGAATGTGTCGGATAGAGGTATCAGTGCGAGGTCCTCGCCTATGATTATGCACTCCTTGGGTAGTGACTCGAGCTTGATATTTTCGATAAAGTGTTTCATGACTCGTATGTTTGCTTGTGCAAAGTAAATGTATATTCTCGCCATTACCAAATATAAATCGACCAAAAGAACAATAATAGTGGTTAATAAGTCTAATTTTAGATTGTTTATTATACCTATAGAGTAAAACGTAGGTATCTGTTGCAAATGGGGTGTGAGTGTGATGGGTATATTTTGTTGATAACTTACTCGAATAAAAGTTGTGTGTTATCGGCTTTTTTTATATCTTTGATACCAATTATGAATAACTAAAACGAAAGAGTATATATGGCACAATTTCGGGTTGAGGGCGGACATCGCCTCAAGGGTGAGATACAGCCCCAGGGGGCAAAGAACGAGGCGCTGCAGATTATCTGTGCGGCGTTGCTTACGAATGAGCGTGTGGTGCTGCATAACGTACCCATTATTGCCGATGTGATGCAGCTCTTGGAGTTGTTGGCGGCTATGGGTGTTAAGGTGGAGCGCCTCTCGGATGATGACTTTGCACTGCAGGCTGATGATATCAACTTGGACTATCTGCGCACGGCAGACTACCACCGTCGTTGTCGCAAGCTGCGTGGCTCGGTGATGATGATAGGCCCGCTGCTTGCTCGTTTCGGTATCGGCTTTATGCCCAAGCCCGGAGGCGATAAGATAGGTCGTCGTCGTCTTGACACCCATTTTCTTGGTTTTCAGAAGCTCGGTGCGGAGTTTAACTTCGACTTAAGCGATGAGTTTTATACTGTTGAGGCAAAGCGACTGAAGGGTGCATATATGCTTCTTGATGAGGCTTCGGTGACGGGTACGGCAAATATCGTCATGGCTGCGGTCTTGGCCGAGGGGCGTACGACAATCTATAATGCGGCGTGTGAGCCCTACCTGCAGCAGCTCTGCAAGATGCTCAACCGCATGGGTGCCAAGATATCGGGCATAGCCTCAAACCTGCTGGTTATCGATGGTGTGGAGTCGCTTGGCGGTACGGAGCATACGATGCTGCCCGACATGATTGAGGTGGGTAGCTTCATAGGCATGGCGGCAATGACGCGCTCGGAGCTTACCATCAAGGATGTGTCGTATGATAATCTCGGTATCATCCCACAGCAGTTTGCCCGTATGGGTATTCGCTTTGAGCAGCGAGGTGACGATATCTATATTCCTGTGCAGGAGAACTACTCTATAGAGAGCTTCATCGATGGCTCGATTATGACTATTGCCGATGCTCCCTGGCCGGGTCTTACTCCCGACCTTCTCTCTATCTTCTTGGTTGTGGCTACGCAGGCCAAGGGCTCGGTGCTTATCCATCAGAAGATGTTCGAGAGTCGTCTCTTCTTCGTCGATAAGCTCATAGATATGGGTGCGCAGATTATCCTCTGTGACCCGCACCGTGCTACGGTCATAGGTCTTGATCATCGTCTGCCGTTGCGTGCTGCGAATATGACCTCGCCCGATATACGTGCCGGCGTGGCGCTGCTTATTGCTGCGATGAGTGCCGAGGGCACGAGCACGATACAGAATATCGAGCAGATAGATCGTGGCTACCGCGATATTGATGGTCGTCTTAATAAGCTCGGTGCGAAGATTTTGCGCATGGAGGATTAGTGTCAACATAAACGAATTTGAACGATATATGTTTTTGGAGAATAATAAACATAAGGGATGGATTGAGGTTATCTGTGGCTCGATGTTCTCGGGTAAGACCGAGGAGCTTATACGTCGTATGAAGCGTGCGCAGTTTGCCAACCTCAAGGTTGAGATATTTAAGCCCTCGATAGATGTGCGCTACTCGGAGGAGGAGGTGGTGTCGCACGATGCCCATGCCATACACTCCACTCCTGTGGAGTCGGCACAGAACATCCTGCTCATGACCTCGGATGTCGATGTTGTGGGTATCGACGAGGCGCAGTTCTTCGATGATGGTATTATTGAGGTGTGCCGTAAGTTGGCCGATAGTGGTGTGAGGGTAATTGTTGCGGGTCTCGATATGGACTATATGGGTGTTCCCTTTGGCCCCATGCCTTCGCTTATGGCTACGGCCGAGTATGTCACGAAGGTGCATGCTATATGTGTTCGCTGCGGCGACCTTGCTCACCACTCACACCGCCTCACTGCCGACGACAAGCAGGTGTTGTTAGGTGCGCAGGATACCTATCAGCCTATTTGTCGCCACTGCTATAATGAACTGATGAATAATAAGAAGTAGGCTATGCAGAGAGCTGTAGATAAGTGTGTTGAGGTGCTCCGCGAGGGAGGCCTGATACTCTATCCCACGGATACGGTGTGGGGTGTAGGTTGTGATGCCACGAATGAGGAGGCTGTTCGGAGGCTCTATGCGTTGAAGCGCAGCGAGGATAAGCACTCGATGTTGTGCCTTATGCGTGATGCCGATATGGTCGTGCGCTATGTCAATCGTGCTCCGGGCATTGCCTTTGAGGTTATGGAGCTCTCGGATAAGCCCTTGACGGCTATCTTGCCGGGTGCTGTGGGTGTTGCTCCGAGTCTTATTCCCGAGGCCGGAACCTTGGGTGTGCGCATCCCTGACCATGAGTTTTGTCGTGCGCTGCTGCGTAAGTTTGGCCGACCGATAGTCTCTACTTCGGCCAATATTTCGGGTGAGCCTGCGGCAAAGCGGCTGAAGGAGGTTGTTGAGGAGATTATCAACGGCGTGGATTATGTCGTTAATCCTCGCTTTGAGGGTAAGCCCACGTTTAAGCCGAGCTCGATTATCTCGTTTGGCGAGGGTGGCGAGGTGGAGATTATTCGTCAATAACATTGTGGTAAGATGGCAAAGGAGTTGGTCACAAAGGTGCAGAAGCGTTTTTCGGATGTAGATTCGTTCATGCACGTAAACAATATATGGCAGCAGAGCTACTTCGATATGGGCAAGACCGAGTTCTATACTACGGTCTTGGGTATTACGGGAGTATTCGATAAGCTGCGTATCATCACGGCCTCGACGCATACGGACTATCTCGGTCAGGTGCGCCTGACGGATGATATCGAGGTGCGCACACGTGTGTCGCGCATCGGTAATAAGAGTATGACGCTGCATCAGAGAATCATGTGTGGCGAGAGGTGCCTGACGGAGAGCTCCTCGGTGATGGTGGCCTTCGACTTCGAGCTGCAACAGACGGTCTCTATGCCCGAGGCATGGCGTGCGAAGTTGTCGGAGTATCTTGCTGATAAAGTCGGTGCTTGAGGGTTAGATATCCCGTTCATGTGGCATATCCTTCCATTCGGAGAGCGAAATTGACCATTGGGTAAAATGGCTATTATCCGATACGATATCTACAACTAAAAGTTGTAACTTTGCACCGTACTGGTGCGCATTGCGTGAGGTGTGACACAAAACAGATAACACAGTAAAAACAAAAAATATATTCAAATGAAGACATTGCGATTTTTGATGATGGCGCTTATGTCTGTGGCTATCATCGGATGTACAACGGATGAAGGAGGCTTAAATCTTCCTCCCGATCTTCCTAATCGTCCCGGTACGGGAGATAATAATGGTGGCTCGTCGGATACCGAGCATCCGCTAATCTCTACTAATCCCGCGTTCGTTACGGAGTCTATGACCGAGGATGTGGTGGTCATTCTCAATACCGAGGGTACTGCTGCAGATGACTATATGGGTGACCTCTATGCTCATACAGGTGTGCTCACTGATGCCAGTGTTACGAGTAGCGACTGGATGTACACGAAGGCGGAGTGGAATGAGAATATCGACGACTGCAAGTTGGAGTGGGTTGATGATAACCTTTGGCACTTGACCATCAAGGGAGGGCCTCGTGCCTTCTACGGTGTGCCCGAGGGAGAGACTATCACACACCTTGCCTTTGTATTCCGTTCGGCGGATGGCAAGCTCGAGGTCAAGGATAGTGGTCAGGATATCTTCATAGAGCTCGTTAGCGAGGGCTTGTCCGTACGCATCCTCACGCCCAGCTATGGCTCAATCTTGAAGATTGGCGAGGCGTGCAAGGTGCAGGTGCAGTCGCAGAAGGCCTCAAATGTTGTTCTCTACAAGAACGATGAGAAGGTTAAGGAGGGTAGCACGGATATGCTTGTTTACGACTTCACGCCCGATAAGGCCGAGGATATCCTCTTCAAGGCTGTCGCTACAGATGGTAAGGAGAGCGTGGAGCAGAGCATTAAGGTTGCCGTGTTGGGCGATACCGAGAGTGCTGCACGTCCCTCTGATGCCGATAATGGTGTTACGACGGATGGCAATGAGGCTACGTTTGTTCTCTTTGCTCCCGATAAGGAGTCTGTAGTTCTCTTGGGTGATTTCAATGACTATGCACCCTCGAACGACTATATGATGAAGAGGGATGGTGACTACTTCTGGATTACCGTTCCCAACCTTGAGAAGGGTGTTGAGTATGGTTATCAGTACCTCGTAGATGGTGAGATAAAGATTGGTGACCCCTACTCGACCAAGATTCTTGATCCCTGGAATGATAAGTGGATTAACGAGAAGTCGATGATCTATCCCAACCTCAAGGCTTATCCCGGTAAGTTTACCTCGGATATCGTGTCAGTCTTTGAGCTCGATCCCGTAGAGTATCAGTGGACGGCTACTAACTATGAGCGTCCCAAGGAGAACTCGTTGGCTATCTATGAGTTGCTTATCCGCGACTTTACCGAGGAGGGCTCTATTAATGCTGTTACGGCGAAGCTCGACTACCTTAAGGCGTTGGGTGTCAATGCTATAGAGCTTATGCCTATCCAGGAGTTCGATGGTAATGATTCATGGGGCTATAATCCCTGTTTCTACTTTGCCGCAGATAAGGCATATGGTACGGAGAACGATTACAAGAGCTTCATCGACGAGTGTCACAAGCGCGATATGGCCGTAATCTTGGATGTGGTGTTTAACCACGCTACGGGTCAGTTCCCCTATGCGAAGATGTGGTGGGATGCAAAGAACAATAAGACGGCTGCGAACAACCCCTTCTTCAATGTTGATGCTCCGCATAATTTCAGTGTGTTCCACGACTTTAAGCACCTCTATGCCGAGACGAAGAACTACTTTGACGATGTTCTGGAGTTCTGGTTGGAGGAGTACAATGTCGATGGTTTCCGCTTCGACCTCACCAAGGGATTTGTTCAGAACCCTGGTAACTATGATGCGGGAGGATACTCGGCGGAGCGTATCGGCATCCTGAAGCACTATGCGCAGACTATACGTGAGGTAGATGAGGATGCTTATATCATCTTCGAGCACTTCTGCGACCAGTCGGAGGAGGATGAGCTCTATAGCTCTGTAGGTGCTCTCTGCTGGAATAACGACCAGCGTGGCGGTTATAAGGAGACGGTGCTTGGCTTTACAGGTGGCAATAAGAGTAGCTTTGCCAACTTTAAGCGTGGTCGTGTAAACAATATCGAGACACACGATGAGGAGCGTATCGCTTACGATGCCATTACTCATGGTCAGTCATGGGTTAAGGGCAGCTGGTCGGTACTCACGAAGCGTCTGCAGGCTATCTATGCCTTCCACTTCCTTACTCCCTATCCCAAGATGATGTGGCAGTTTGGAGAGCTTGGCTACGATATCTCTATCGAGGAGAATGGCCGTACAGGCCGTAAGCCCGTACATTGGGAGTACTTCAACAACATCAACCGCAAGGCTCTCTACAATGCTGTGTCGAAGTGTGTGACATGGCGTACCAACCATGAGGATTACTATGGTGCTGACAATCTCAAGGTACACACATGGAAGGTCGGTGATGGCGATATGGGCGGTAAGGTGCTCGTGATGGATAAGGTTATTGTTGTGGCTAACTTTAACGATGCCGAGTCAACCACTACGGTTGAGGTGCCTGCTGCGGGTGAGTGGACAAACCTTATGACGGGAGCCAAGGTAGAGCTCGGCTCGTCATACTCAGTCAAGCTGGCTGCTAACGACTACATCGTTCTTGTGCGCGAGTAAATATAGAATAGGCGTGGTTAGGGCCTGCAGGCAACGGTCGGGCCCTACCTAATCTAATATGGTTCAATATGAAGAGAACAATCATCGATTTGTTTGAGGCTTCGGTCGAGAAGTATGGTGCGAAGGATTTCCTGTTGGAGAAGCATAACGGTAAGTTCGAGCCCACGTCGTATAACGATGCCAAGCGTCAGGCTCTTAATGTGGGTGCTGCCCTTGCTTCGCTCGGCATAGAGCGTGGTGACCGCGTATCGATACTTGCCGAGGGTTGCAACAACTGGATTATCTCGGAGCTCGGCCTATTGTATGCCGGTGCTGTGAGTGTGCCCCTCTCCATTAAGTTAGAGGAGTCGAATGATCTGCTCTTCCGTCTTCGTCATGCCGATGTTAAGGCTATCTTCGTGTCGAAGTATCAGCTTCCGAAGCTGCGACGCATCACTGCGGAGCTGCCACTGTTGCAACATGTCATCGTGTGGGGTGCTGCGCCCGAGGAGCTTATGGCGGGCGAGCTCTCTTTCGAGATGATTATAGCTCGTGGCGAGGAGTACCTTGCCGAGCATCGTGATGCCTTCCTCGCTATCGGTGCTTCGTTGCAGAATGATGACTACGCCACGATAACCTACACTTCGGGTACTACGGCCGACCCCAAGGGCGTGGTGCTCACACATCGTAACTATACGGCCAATGTCGAGCAGGCGCTGTCGGTGGTGACCATCCCCTCGTCATGGCGAACACTTATCATACTACCTCTCGACCATTGCTTTGCTCATGTCGTAGGCTTCTATATTATGATTGCCTGCGGTGCGTCGGTAGCTACTACAGAGGTGGGACGCACACCTATGGAGACTCTCAAAAACATTCCCACCAACATCCGGGAGGTGCGCCCTCACTTCTTACTTTCGGTGCCTGCCCTGGCGAAGAACTTCCGCAAGAGCATCGAGACCTCTATCCGCAAGAAGGGAGATACTGCCGAGCGACTCTTTAAGCTTGCACTTAAGACCTCATACCTCTATCAGGCTGATGGCTATATGAAGGGTCGCGGTCTGCGCTTTATGCTTAAGCCCCTTGTGGCACTCTTCGATAAGATTCTCTACTCGAAGGTGCGCGAGGCCTTTGGTGGTGAGCTTCAGTTCTTTATCGGTGGTGGTGCGCTGCTTGACAGCGAGCTGCAGCGTTTCTTCTATGCTATAGGCATACCCATGTTTCAGGGCTATGGTCTTTCGGAGGCTACGCCCGTAATCTCGACAAATGCCCCCACGAAGCGTAACCACCGCTTTGGCTCGTCGGGACGTCTTGTGCAGCCCCTCGACATCAAGATACTCGATGAGGAGGGTCGTGAGCTTCCCGTGGGCGAGAAGGGGGAGATTGTCATCCGTGGCGAGAATGTCATGGCGGGCTATTGGAAGAATCCCGAATCTACGGCCGACACCGTGCGTGATGGCTGGCTCCATACCGGTGATATGGGATATATGGGTAAGGATAACTTCCTCTATGTTCTGGGTCGATTTAAGAGCCTTCTCATCTCAAGCGATGGCGAGAAGTATAGCCCCGAGGGTATGGAGGAGGCGATGGTGGATAAATCTCCTTTTATCGAGCAGATAATGATTTATAACAATCAAAACCCCTATACGATAGCCCTTGTTGTGGCATCCCAGGAGAGCCTCAATCGCGAGCTCGATGCCCGCAATCTTCAGGGTGAGGAGCGCTACCGCGAGGCTGCACATATCCTTGCTGCCGAGATAGCCAAGTATCGCACAGGGGGTGCCTATGCCGATGAGTTTCCCGACCGTTGGGTACCTGCCGTTATAGCCCTTGCCTCGGAGCCCTTTACCGAGCAGAATGGTCTGGTTAACAGCACCATGAAGGTTGTGCGCAACAAGGTGGAGAAGCACTTTGCCGAGGCTATAGCCCATGCTTATACACCCGAGGGTAAGGCGGTGGATAATACCCAAAATATCTCTTCTCTCAAGGAGTTATTGCGATAGTAGTGCTACGTCGCACACATATATTGCGGGTATTAAAAATAATACCCGCAATACTATTCTTATCTAGTCCATAGTAACACCGAGTAACGCAGTAACGCGAGTAACGGGGGCGTTACTGCGCGTTACTGCTTTACTCTGCACCTTTCTGCTTTCTGCTTTCTCCTTTCAAAGAAGTTTTGCTCTGCACAAAAAAAGAGCCTCGACAATCATGCGATTGTCAAGGCTTACGGTTAGTCGGGATGACAAGATTCGAACTTGCGACAACACGCCCCCCAGACGTGTACTCTAACCGGGCTGAGCTACATCCCGAACTGGTTTTGCGACTGCAAAGATAATAACATTTTTTTCAATTGTGCAAATAAATCCTAAAAAAAATGTAACTTTGTTGCATGAAATTTGTCAAGAAAATAATATATATCATCGTAACTTGTTTAGTATGTGCGGGATGCGTGACTAAACAGGGCGAAGATATTTCTCGCTTCAAAGATATCGTATATACCCCGCGTTATGCCAAGGGCTTTGAGATTATGGCCGATGAGGGCGGAAATATGCTCCTGCGTGTTACACAGCCATGGCAGGGCATGGCGCCGCAGCCGCAGACCCTTGCCATCTTCAAGGATGGCGTGGCGGCGAACTACACGGGGGAGCATACCTTGCGACATCCGCAGCGCATAGTATGCATGTCGTCGAGCCATATTGCCATGCTTGATGCCTTGGGTCTATCCTCGACCATAGTTGCCGTATCGGGTAAGAGGTACGTCATGACCGAGGGTGTGGCAAACAACCCCGAGGTAGCAGATATAGGCTACGACAGCAACCTCGACTATGAGCGTCTTATAACGCTTCGCCCCGACCTGGTATTGATGTATGGCGTCTCGGCGGAGGATACATCTGTGACCTCGCGCCTGCGAACCATGGGCATACCTTATATATATTTGGGGGACTACACCGAGCAGTCGCCCCTCGGTAAGGCCGAGTGGTTGGTTGCCGTGGCACACATCATGGGGCAGGGTGAGCGTGGTGTGGAGATATTCAATGCCATTGCCGAGCGATACAATGCGATAAAGCAGAGTGTAACGCCCTACGACATACATCCCACGGTGATGCTTAATACGCCCTATCAGGATATATGGTATATGCCCTCGGATAAGAGTTATATCGTGCAGCTTATCGAGGATGCCGGAGGCGCATATATATATAAGGGTAAGAATACAACGGAGGCGAGTTGTGCCATAAGCATTGAGGAGGCACTCAATCTTGTTGGTCGTGCCGATATATGGCTCAATGTCGGGCAGTGCACGACGCTGGATGAGCTACGCACCGCGGCACCGCTATTTGCCGAGATGGAGGTGGTGACGCAGGGGCATGTATATAATAACAATCGCAGGCGTACACCTGCAGGGGGTAGTGACTTCTGGGAGTCGGCCATAGTGAACCCCGACATTGTCCTTAACGACATGGTGCGCATCATGCAGCGTAAGAGTGACAGCCTCTACTATCACCACAAACTAAACTAATCGCAGAGCATGACACCTCATCGACGACATATCGTGATATATATGCTGCTTATCGTTGCGATAGCCATCATCGCCGTGGCCGACCTGCTGACGGGCACGACATCCATACCTGCGGCGGAGGTGTGGAGAGCACTTATGGGTGGCGACACCGATAGCCACTATATAACGATTATCCGTGAGCTGCGAATACCGAAGATTATAACGGCCCTGCTTGGAGGCATGGCGCTCGCAGCAAGCGGACTACAGATGCAGACCCTCTTTCGTAATCCGCTGGCAGGCCCCTATGTCCTGGGCATAAGCTCGGGGGCAAGTCTCGGTGTCGCGCTCTTCACCCTGGCACTACCCATGATGGGGGCACTCTCGGGTACGTTTCTTGCTCGCTTCGGCATAACGGGCATGGCGTGGCTCGGCTCGGCAATGATACTTATGGTGATAGCCTCGGTGTCACGCAAGATAAAGAATATAAACACCATACTTATTGTCGGCATGATGCTGGGCTCGGCGATATCGGCCGTCGTGGGTGTATTGCAATATATGGGTAGCGACGAGTCGCTGAAGGCCTTTGTCGTATGGTCCATGGGCTCGTTGTCGGCCGTGACAACGGAGGACCTCTATATCTTTGTGCCTGCCGTAATGCTTGGCATAATGCTCTCGGTGGCGGTCATAAAGCCCCTCAATACACTTCTTCTGGGTGAGGGTTATGCCCGCACCATGGGCATGAATATCCGTGCCACACGTCGTGTGATACTCCTCTCCACGACGCTCCTGGCAGGTAGCGTCACAGCCTTCTGCGGCCCTATAGCCTTTGTTGGCCTGGCCATGCCTCACATGGCACGCATGACCTTCCGCACGGCAGACCACAAGGTGCTGATGCCGGCATCGATGCTCTGGGGTGCGGTGGCGATGCTCCTCTGTTGCCTTGCCGGAGACATGGTGGCACACCGCAGCGTAATGCTCCCGATAAATACGGTGACGGCATTGCTTGGCATACCCATCATCATATTTGTTGTTCTTCGCAATCGTAACCGCCAATGATAGAGCTGCTTAACATAACACTTGCCTTTGGCAACAGAACCCTCGTAGAGGGTGCCTCGACGCGCTTCGAGCGTGGCACAATGACGGCCCTTGTAGGTCGTAACGGAACGGGTAAATCGACACTCCTGCGTGCCATAGCCCGCCTCGGAGAGTGCCGCCTCGGAGAGATACTTATCGAGGGTCGCAGCATACACGAGATGTCGGCGGTGGAGCTGGCGCGTAAGGTTGCCTTCGTGAATACCGAGCGTATAGATGTGGAGGCACTAACGGCATATGACCTCGTGGCGATAGGTCGTGCTCCCTACACCAACTGGATGGGGCAGCTCACAGAGAGGGACAAAGCACAGGTGGAGCATGCTCTGCAGGTGACAGGCGTATCACACCTGGCCAAGCGTAATGTTGAAACACTCTCGGATGGAGAGTGTCAGCGTGTGATGATAGCGCGCGCCCTGGCGCAGGATACACCCATAATACTCCTTGATGAGCCCACAGCCTTCCTTGACCTGCCAAACCGCTATGAGCTATGTTCGCTATTGAGGCGGCTCGCGAAGGAGGAGAACAAGTTAGTTATATTCTCGACACACGAACTCGACATAGCACTGGGGTTGAGCGACAGCGTGGCGCTGATAGACACGCCCCAGCTGCGTCACATGCCCACAAACGAGATGATTTACTCGGGATATATCGAGCAACTATTCAATGGCGAGCAGCTGACATTTGACCCTGCGACATGCTCTATGCGCTTGCAACAGAGGTAGATAACGCTATGCCATATATGCTTTTTAGCATTTTTTCTCCAAAACGTTTTGCCATAAAGAAATTTTTACTTACCTTCGCACCGCTAAATTGTTCACATAAACGATGACAATTAGTGGATTGGCCCGTTCGTCTATCGGCTAGGACGCAAGATTTTCATTCTTGAAAGACGAGTTCGACTCTCGTACGGGCTGCACTTGGGGCGTTACCCTGCATCATAACGGCATGAGTCTTTACGAGGGCTCCACATGGTGTAAGGGTGGTGCTTGCGGTTACAGAGTTTTTCAGGAGCGGGCCAAGGCCTATCCGACAGCGACCACGGTCGTCTAAAACCACCCTCGGCAGGTGGGCAAATATGGGGGAGGGGAGAGAAGAGAGAGAACAGAGAACAGAGAACAGAGAACAGAGTGAGTGAGAGTGAGTGATGGAACCCTCCAATGCCGAAGACAAAGAAAAATACTAAAAGTAAAAGAATAAAAGATTTAAAGCTATGGCAAACCACAAGTCATCAAAGAAGAGAATTCGTCAGACCGTAACAAAGCGCGCACACAACCGCCTTTACGCAAAGACAACACGTAACGCTATCAAGGCATTGCGCCACACAACAGAGCGCGCAGCTGCCGAGGCTCTGCTGCCCAAAGTAAGCTCTATGTTGGATAAGCTGGCAAAGACAAACATCATCCACAAGAACAAGGCCGCAAACCTTAAGAGCTCATTGGCACTCCACGTGAACACGTTGTAGTCTGCAACACATCTTCGGAGAACAATAAAGAGGAGCCGTTCAACACCCGTTGAACAGCTCCTCTTGCTCTATCACCATACATAACATATCTTTTTTTAAGCTCGAAAATATGTTAAGCTGCTGATTAGCACGTGATTAACGGTTTTACTGAAAAAAAAGAGCGCCGAGAGATTTGCAGCTAATTAAAAATTAGTATCTTTGCAGGCCCGAAAAAGTGTTTTCGGGATTGGATTACAATAAATTAAGTATTAACTAAACTTTTTAACAAAGTGGATTCGAAGAGTTACAAGACTATCTCGGTCAAGGCAGAGGACGCTCAGAAGGAGTGGTTCGTGATTGACGCTACGAACGAGATTTTGGGACGCCTTGCATCACAGGTGGCAAAGATCCTCCGTGGCAAGAACAAGCCCAGCTACACTCCCCACACTAACTGCGGTGACTATGTTATCGTGATTAATGCGGATAAGGTGAAGCTCACGGGCGCAAAGATGACCGACAAGGTCTATACACGCTACACCGGCTTCCCCGGAGGTCAGCGTTTCGCTACACCCGCTGACTTCTTGACAACAGACAAGAAGCCCCAGTTCGTGGTAGAGCACGCCGTACGCGGCATGTTGCCCAAGACCCGCCTGGGTGAGGCAATAATGAAGAATTTGAAGGTTTATGCAGGTGCGGAGCACCCCCACGCTGCACAGAACCCCAAGGAGATTAAGTTAAACGAGATTAAGTAAGAATTATGGAAGTTGTAAACACCGTAGGTCGCCGTAAGGCAGCTGTGGCGCGCGTATTCGTGAAGCCGGGTAATGGTAAGATTACAATCAACCACAAGGAGCTCGAGGCATACTTCCCCTTGCACATTCTTCAGTATGAGGTTAAGCAGCCTTTGTTGGTTACTAACACTCTGGAGAACTATGATGTTACTATCAACCTTGTAGGTGGTGGTATCAAGGGTCAGGCCGAGGCTGCCCGTATGGGTATTGCCCGTGCTCTCTGCCAGATTGATGCAGAGATGCGTCCTGTATTGAAGAAGAACGGCTTCCTCATGCGTGATTCACGTGAGGTTGAGCGTAAGAAGCCCGGTCAGCCCGGAGCACGTCGTAAGTTCCAGTTCTCAAAGCGTTAATACGCTTTACGACCTACTTTCGGCAAAGCACAACGCGGGTGCGAAACTGCGCGGACCACACCCATATATCATGCTGCATAGTGCAGGGGTGGAGTGTAGCTTGAAGTATGTGAGCTGATACTCGCCACGGTGTGCTGCCACGACGGTTGCCCGGTTGCGATGAAACCATCGAGAACACCTTAACATAGATTAGTGCTACTTGGTGGTTGATTAAAGAGTTAAAAAACAAAAAACAAAATTAAAAAAATGGCACGTACAGATTTTAATTCACTTTTGGAGGCCGGTGTACACTTCGGTCACTTGAAGCGTAAGTGGAACCCCAAAATGGCTCCCTACATCTTCATGGAGAAGAACGGCATCCACATCATCGATCTTCACAAGACGGTAATCAAGCTTGATGAGGCTGCGGCAGCATTGAAGCAGATTGTTAAGAGCGGTCGTCGCGTATTGTTCGTAGCAACAAAGAAGCAGGCCAAGGAGATCGTTGCCGAAAAGGTAGCAGCCGTAGGTATGCCCTACGTTACAGAGCGTTGGGCGGGCGGTATGCTTACAAACTTCCCCACTATACGTAAGGCCGTAAAGAAGATGGCAACCATCGATAAGATGACCAACGACGGCACTTTCGATAATTTCTCAAAGCGCGAGAAGCTCCAGATTGCACGTCAGCGTGCAAAGCTCGAGAAGAACCTCGGCTCTATCGCTGACCTTAACCGTCTGCCCGCAGCATTGTTCGTCATCGACGTTCAGAAGGAGCAGAACGCCGTGAAGGAGGCCAAGCGTTTGAGCATCCCCGTATTTGCAATGGTTGATACTTGTTGTGATCCTACCGATATCGATTACGTAATTCCTGCAAATGACGATGCTCAGAAGTCTATCGCTACCATCCTGGATGTAGTATGCGGTGCTATAGCCGAAGGCGCAGAGGAGCGCAAGCTTGAGAAGGAGAAGGAGGCCCAGGAGGCCGAGGCACAGGAGGGCGCAAAGCAGGCAAAGCCCCGCATCAAGAAGGCCGTGAAGGCGGCTGTAGATGCCGAGGAGGCTACTGTTGCCGAGGTTGTTGCCGCGACCGAGGAGACCAAGGAGGAGTAATAACTTTTAGGTCTAAACCTCCAGGCACAATTTATGACCGAGTGCGGGTAGGCAATGAGGCCCGCTCGCCTCGGTTTTTGTAAAAACGTATAACAATAAAAACATTTACAGATATGGAAATCAAAGCAGCTGATGTAATGAAGCTCCGCAAGATGACCGGTGCAGGTATGATGGATTGCAAGAAGGCACTCCAGGAGGCCGAGGGCGACTTCGAGCGTGCAAAGGATATCATCCGCGAGAAGGGTAAGCTCGTTGTAGCAAAGCGTTCAGACCGCACAGCGACAGAGGGCGTTGTTGTGACGAAGATTGTAGGCCAGAAGGCTTATATCCTCTGCCTCGCATGTGAGACAGACTTCGTGGCACAGAACGTTGAGTTTGGTGCTTCAGCAAATGCTATGTTGGAGATTGCCGTAGCCGCTGATGCCGCAGACCGCGATGCTCTCATGGCAGCAAAGAATGCCGAGGGTAACACCGTAGAGGAGATGGTTACCGAGAAGTCGGGTCAGACAGGCGAGAAGGTGGAGCTCGTGTACTATGCTCGTATCGAGGCTCCCTACTGCGTAGCTTATGTACACTTCAACAAGAAGCTCGGTACTGTACTTGGCTTCAACAAGGCTATCGACGAGGATACTGCAAAGAAGATTGCCATGCAGGCAACAGCCATGGCTCCCCTTTCAATCGACGAGAACGACTGCCCCGCAGATGTTGTTGAGAAGGAGAAGGCCATCCAGCTTGAGATGATGAAGCAGGATCCCAAGAACGCTAACAAGCCCGAGGCTATCCTCGAGAAGATTGCAGAGGGTAAGATGCGTAAGTTCTACGAGGAGAACACACTTCTCAACCAGGCTGTAGTGGGCGAGAAGGAGTCTATCCGCGAGTTCCTCCAGCGTGCAGACAAGGAGGCTACGGTAGTGGCTTACAAGCGTTTCGCTCTCGAGGCATAATTTCGATTATAAGGCCGCAGATGTGGCCTCTCAAGCAAAGCCACCAATGGGTAGTATGTCAAGTACGTCCCATTGGTGGCTTTTTTATGTCAAGAAGAGAACAGAGAACAGAGAACAGAGTGATGGGCTACTATGTTTTGTTGCTATGAACTAATCACATATTACCTCATCGAAGCCCATTTCATCTTTCACCTTTCACCTTTCACCTTTCTCTGTTCTCTGTTCTCTTTCGTGTAACGCAGTAACGCGCGTAACGGGGGCGTGACTCCGCGTTACTCTCGGGTTACTTGTGCGTTACTCCGCGTTACTCGCGCGTTACTCGGTGTTACTATGGAGTAGATAAGAATAGTATTGCGGGTATTATTTTTAATACCCGCAATGTGTGTGTGGGAGTGTGTGTGGGAGTGTGGTTAGCGGTGGGCTGTGGGCGGAACATGTGGATCGCACACGAAAGAGAGAAAATACCCCCACAATCTCACGGGTATTAAAAATAATACCCGCAATATGGGGGGGGGAGTCTGTGGGTGTGGGTGTGGGCGTGTATGTGTGTGTTTGTGGTGGTGGTAGGCGGATTAGGGAGAGCTAAAGTTGTTTTTACCGAGCAAAACCCATTAATAACCCTTAATTCTCGTTTTCACCTTTCCGTTTTCACCTTTCACCTTTCACCTTTCACCTTTCTCTGTTCTCTGTTCTCTTTTCTCTGTTATTTAGTTCCTAAACTCCAGGCCCTCATCCGTGGCATCTATCCTTATCGGGCGTGTGCGGTCAACCGTGCCTGCGAGGATGCGTTTCGAGAGGTCGTTCACCACCTCGCGCTGTATCGTACGCTTTATTGGGCGGGCACCATACAGAGGGTCGAAGCCCACGTTGGCAATATGGCGACGTGCCGCAGCGGTATAGATGAGCTCAATGCCATTCTGACGTAGGAGCGATGCCACGCCACGCAGCTGCATATCGACAATCTCCTCTATAGCCTTACGGCCCAGGGGCTCGAACATGACTATCTCGTCTATGCGGTTGAGGAACTCGGGCTTAAGGTGGCGTTTGAGCATCTCCACAACCTCGCTCTTCACGGCGTCGGTCACCTCGGGAGATATATCCTCGCCCGCCGCAGCGAAGCGCTCCGAGATAATTCCGGAACCCATATTCGAGGTCATGATGACGATGGTATTGCGGAAGTCCACCGTGCGACCCTTATTATCTGTCAGGCGGCCGTCGTCGAGCACCTGCAGCAGGATGTTAAAGACATCGGGGTGTGCCTTCTCTATCTCGTCGAGCAGCACTACGGAGTAGGGCTTGCGGCGCACAGCCTCGGTGAGTTGTCCACCCTCGTCATATCCCACATATCCCGGAGGGGCACCCACAAGGCGCGATACGGAGTGTCGCTCCTGATACTCCGACATATCTATGCGCGTGAGCATCTGGTCGTCGTTGAAGAGAAACTCGGCCAAGGCCTTGGCTAACTCCGTCTTGCCGACACCCGTGGTGCCGAGGAAGATAAACGAGCCTATAGGACGGTGGCCATCCGAGAGCCCGGCACGTGAGCGACGCACGGCATCCGAGATAGCCTCAATAGCCTCCTCTTGCCCCACAACCCTGCGGTGCAGCTCATGCTCCATGTTGAGTAGCTTCTCGCGCTCCGACTCGAGCATCCTCTTCACGGGTATGCCTGTCCAGCGCGACACCACCTCGGCGATATCATCTGCCGAGACCTCCTCCTTGATCATCGCCCTCTCCGACATCAGGGCTATCTCCTCCTCGAGGGCTGACACCTTACGCTCCAGCTCGACAATAGTGCCATAGCGAAGCTCCGCCACGCGGCCATAGTCACCCGTACGCTCGGCCTGCTGCGCCTCAATCTTCGCACGCTCGATGCCCTCCTTGGCCTCCTGCAGCTCCTTGAGCCTGTCGCGCTCCGACTGCCACCTGGCACGCAGGGCACTATGCTCGGCCTTGAGCTCCTCGATATCGCTGTCGAGGCGTGTGATGCGCTCCTTGTCGCCCTCACGACGTATAGCCTCGCGCTCAATCTCGAGCTGTCGTATGCGGCGGTCGAGCTGGTCTATCTCCTCGGGCACAGAGTTCATCTCGAGGCGCAGGCGTGATGCCGCCTCATCGACGAGGTCTATAGCCTTGTCAGGAAGAAAGCGGTCGCTGATATATCGGTGTGACAGCTCCACCGAGGCGATGATAGCCTCATCCTTGATGCGCACGCGGTGGTGGTTCTCGTAGCGTTCTTTCAGGCCTCGCATAATAGATATGGCATCCTCCACCGTAGGCTCATCGACCAGCACACGCTGGAAGCGACGCTCCAGGGCCTTATCCTTCTCGAAGTACTTCTGATACTCGTCGAGCGTCGTAGCACCTATGGTGCGGAGCTCGCCACGCGCCAGGGCGGGCTTCAGGATATTGGCGGCATCCATCGCGCCATCCGACTTGCCGGCACCGATAAGGGTGTGTATCTCGTCGATAAAGAGCAGCACCTCGCCCTCGGCAGAGGTCACCTCCTTGACTACAGCCTTGAGACGCTCCTCGAACTCGCCCTTGTACTTCGCACCCGCAATCAGCGCACCCATGTCGAGCGAGTAGAGGGTCTTATTTTTAAGGTTCTCGGGCACATCGCCATCCACGATACGACGTGCTATGCCCTCGGCAATGGCGGTCTTACCCACGCCCGGCTCACCAACAAGTATAGGGTTGTTCTTGGTGCGACGTGAGAGTATCTGCAGCACGCGACGTATCTCCTCGTCGCGACCTATAACGGGGTCGAGGCGACCTGTGCGTGCCCCCTCATTGAGGTTTATGGCATACTTGCCCAGGGCATCATACTCGACACTCTCGGTGGATGAGTCTATGGTGCGCTCCTTGCGAAACTCCTTGATGGCGGCTATAAGCTGATTGTGCGTCACGCCCGCATGCTTGAGTATGTCGCGTGCCGTCGTGCGCTCCTCGGCAAGTGCCACGAGGAGATGCTCCACCGAGGCATAGCGGTCACCAAAGGTCGAGGTGAGGGCTGTGGCACGTTGTATCACCGCCGAGCTCTCGCGCGAGAAGTATATATCGTCGTTGCTGCCCTCGATGCGGGGTAGCTGCTTGAGGGCCTGCTCTATATCGCTTTTGAGCGCGCTACTATTCACGCCCACCTTGCCGAGAAGATATACTCCGAGCGACTCCTCGTTTGCAACCGCAGCCGCGAGTATATGTAGCGGCTCTACAGCCTGTTGCCGGCCGTTGCGCGCCGTGGCCATTGCCTCCTGCAATAGCTCTTGCGCCTTGATTGTCAATGTGTTGATGTTCATATATAGTTGCGTTTGGTTTTATCTCTATCGTGTCAAAAGTTTTGCCATAATGCTTTATGTCAGAGATTATGTCACGTCATAGGACAAAACGACGCAGCATGTCAAGCCTTTGTGCCACAATGACATAGTGTGTCATGATATACAGCCCCTGCCGAAAGTGGAAAACGGAAAACTGAAAAGTGAAAAGTGAAAAGTGTACTCTGTACTCTGTTCTCTTTTCTCTCTCAAGTAACGCAGTAACGCACGTAACAGGGGGTGTTACGTGCGTTACTCTTGCGTTACTCTCGCGTTACTCGCGTATCTATGATTTGTTTTATCTGCTTTGGTTGCGCAGCAGGGCGCGATAGAGCTTTATCTCCTCGGGGTCGCCCATCTCCTTGCCCTCGACATCCGAGAGCTTCACGCAGAGCTCCTTCGGCTTACGTGAGTTTATCTGGCACGACGAGAGCTTCATAACGATATTACATGAGGCATGTCCCGTGTCGCATGTGAGGTTGGTGCCTATGCCGAACATACACCTGATACGCCCCTCGCAGGCCTTCTTAATTTGTACGCACTTCTCGAAGTTGAGGGCGTCGCTAAAGACTATGGTTTTGGTCATGGGGTCGATGCCCAGCTCCCTATATCTATTTATCGTCATGTCGATAAAGGCGATGGGGTCGCCCGAGTCCTGGCGCACGCCATCGAAGAGGCTGGCATGCTTCTTCGAGAAGTTGTTGAAGAAGACCTCCGAGCCGAAGCTGTCGGTGAGGGCTGTGCCGAGGTAGCCATCATAGACCTTCACCCAATCCTCCATCGTGAGGTAGTTGGCATTACGTGGACCGCCATTCACCGCTGCGATAAACATCGGCAGCTCATGTGGGTAGGTGCCTATCATCCTCATGCCGAGCTCCATGGCGAGGTGGCAGTTTGAGGTGCCGACGCAGCCACAGGGGTTGTTCTTAAGGTGCTTGACGACCATGCGCTGCACGTCGTACGAGAAGCGACGACGTGTGCCGAAGTCCGAGAAGGAGAGGTTATTCTCGCGTGCTATCTGCTCCTTCTTTTCGAGTCGCTCGATCATAGCCTCGGCATCGTAGCTGTTGCGCAGGTGGAAGAGCTCCGACACGGTGGCAAGGATAGGTATCTCGTAGAGCGTAACCTTGTACATGTAGTCCGTGACGTTGATTTGCAGGTGGTGCTCCTCGTCGAGCCATACATTTATCTTCGAGGCGTCAAACCTGAAGCCTGTGAGCCACTCGAAGTAGTTATGCGGGATATACTTGCAGTGGGTGTTCATGTAGTCAAACTCATCCTCCGAGAGCGATATTCGCTCCAGGGCCTTGAACTCGGCCTTAAGATCCTCGAGGAAGTCATCATCGTAGATGGTCTTTGCGCGGTCATTGAAGGTAAACGTACCGATAGCTTCGGGGTAGAGCTTGAAGTAGGCGTACGAAGTGGTGAACTTGTACAAATCGGTATCAAGAATTGAGCGTATCATATTATTTAATGTTTGTGTTATTCTCTCTTAAGCTCTTCGTAGAGCATCTCTATGGCGTATGCCGAGGCGCGCGATATAATCTGCGAGCGGTCTGTGCCCGAGTTGCGCATCATGGCGTAGGAGCCTCGGGGTGTGGCTATGGCCATCCATACCGTGCCTATGGGCTTATGCTTGGAGCCTCCCGTGGGGCCTGCGATGCCTGTTGTGGCGATGGCATAGTCGGCACCCATCACGCGACGTGCGCCCTCGGCCATCTCGAGGGCTACAACCTCGCTCACAGCGCCGAAGCACTCTATATCTTCGCTGCGCACGCCGAGCACCTCGCGCTTGGCATCATTCGAGTAGGCCACCACGCCACCACGGAAGTATTGCGAGGCGCCGGCCTGGGCTGTGAACTTCGAGGCTATGGTGCCTCCTGTGCAGCTCTCGGCCACGGCGAGGCTTCTGCCACGTGCCAGGAGCATCTCATGTACGCGCTGCTCCACGGTAGCACCCTCCCAGCCCACGATGTTATCTCCAAGCAGAGCTTCGAGCTTGCCGAACTCCGCGATAATCTCTCTCTCGGCCTGCTCCCTCGCCACGTCGTATGCCGAGAGGCGCAGACGCACGATATTGGGTGAGGGCAGGTATGCAAGGTGCAGGTGGTCGGGGAGCGACTCCTCCCATCGTGCTATGCGCTCGGCGAGGATAGACTCTGCGATGCCGCGTGTGATGAGCGTGCGGTGTACGATATCCTGCATCTTGTATCTCGCCTTGAGGCGGGGTATAACCTCCTCCTCCATCAGGTGCTCCATCTCGAAGGGCACGCCCGGCAACGATATCAGCGTGCCGCCACCCTCGGTGTCAAACCACATGCCCGGAGCTGTGCCATGGGCGTTGTGCAGCACCGTGCAGCACTTGGGTACGAGTGCCTGCGAGCGGTTAAGCTCGTTGAAGGCTATGCCGCGACGGGCGAGTAACGCCTCGATATGCTCGGCCTCGGCAGCGTGGTATATAAGCTCGCTCTTGAAGAGGCGGGCGAGGGTATGCTTCGTGATATCATCCTTCGTGGGGCCGAGGCCTCCTGTGGTGATGATGACCTCGGAGCGACGTATCGCACGTTTGATTGTCGATGTTATCTCCTCGGCATTGTCGCCTATCGATATCTTCTCGACAAGGGCGATGCCTATGGAGTTGAGATGTCGAGCTATGGAAACGCTGTTGGTATCCACTATCTGGCCTATAAGTATCTCGTCGCCTATGGTTATTATTGTTGCCTTCATTGCTTGGGTTGTGCTATGGCCTGTGCTGCATGCTTGAGCAGCCTGAAGCCGTTTTCGCGTATTCCGCTGTTGAGTGCTACGAGGGATGCTCCCGCCGCCATCATGCGCTTCACATCCTCGGGGCTCATCATGCCTCCCGAGCCGATGATGGGGTAGTTGCCCTCGGTGCGCTCGGCGATATATCTCACCACCTCTATGGCGCGCTCGGTGAGCATGCTGCCCGTTATTGCGCCACGGCCGTGTGTCGCCATGTCGAGCGACCCTGCTACGGCCTCTATGCCGTCGAGGGGTGTCTCGATAAGTATGTCAACGACGGTGTCTATCTCCTTGAGCGTTAGGTCGGGAGATATCTTCAGGAGGATGGGTCGGTAGTCGAGCTGTCCGCGCCGAAACTCAAAGAGGGGCTCGATAAGGGCGAGCAGCTCCTCGCGACTGCGTGGCACAAAACGCTTGGCTGCGGTGTTGCATGCCACGTTAATGACAAAGAAATCGACATATTGATACATGTTTCGGAATACGCGCAGGTACTCCTTGGTAGTATCCTCGGCATGTGATGCCGTGAGCTTGCCTATGTTGCAGCCTATGACGAGCCTCTTGGTGTAGCTTGTTCTTCGTCGCAGGTTCTTCAATACGGATTCCAATCCGCGGCTCGGATATCCCGAGTTGTCGAGCAGGGATGCCTCCTTGCGCAGACGCTTTATTCGTGGGCGCGATGTTCCGGGCTGCGGGCGTGGCACCACGGAGCCCACCTCGACAAAGCCGAAGCCTGCGGCCTCTAACTCGTTGAGGGTGTCGCCATTGGGGTCTATGCCTGCGGCTATGCCTATGGGGTTGTGGAAGTGCACGCCAAAGACCTCGCGCTCGAGGTTTACTTTGCGCGGGGCATATCGCATCTTGAGCCACCACTTACCCGAGGGTAGGGCTCCCGCCATGCGTAGCATGCTCATCCTAAAGGCGTGTGCCGCCTCGGGAGGCAGCAGTCGCAGCAGTGTTTGAAATATAGACCTTCTCATAATATTATACAAAGGTAATATTTTTTCTTTGATGTAGCAATTATCCTGCAAGAAAATCGAGCTACCCATCGCGAGTAACGCACGAGTAACGCACGAGTAACGCGGAGTAACGCCCCCGTTACGCGCGTTACTGCGTTACTCGCGTTACTCGAAAGTGGAAAACTGAAAACTGAAAACTGAAAACGAGAGTTAAGGGTTATTAATGGTTATTAATGGTTATTGCTTGGTAAAAACAACTTTAGCTCTCCCTAATCCCCTAATCCCCTACTCCACACACACACATACACACACATACACACACACACACTCCCTCCCACATTGCGGGTATTATTTTTAATACCCGTGAGATTGTGGGGGTCTTTCCTCTCTTTCGTGGGTGACCCACATGTTCCGCCCACAGCCCACACCCACAGACACCCACACCCACATTGCGGGTATTATTTTTAATACCCGTGATACTATTCTTATCTACTCCATAGTAACACCGAGTAACGCGAGAGTAACGAGCAGTAACGCGGAGTAACGCGGAGTAACGCCCCCGTTACGCGCGTTACTGCGTTACTCGCGTTACTCGAAAGATAACAGAGTACAGAGAACAGAGAACAGAGTACTCTTTCTCGGCCTTGCGTACAAAAAAATATGTTAAAATACTTGACATCGGCATTCAAATGTTGTATATTTGTATCGGAATTCCTCGGTATGGCACATGCCACGATGTTTAGTCGCCTCTTCGTGGCAGTGTCATCCACTTAAGAGATATACACAACACACTGATAGATACCTATATATATTAATATATATGTAGGCATCAGGGGGAGTGTATGCTATTATTAAACTTAATAATACCATGTTGATATGAATAACAATTCTGCAATGGACATTGCCATGTCCAATAAGCTATTGTTAAGTAATTTGACAATTACTGATACTGAACGTGCGGCACGTCAGATGGCGTGGGACGAGGTCGAGGAGCGCATAAGGCCCTATATCGTAGATATGACGCAGGAGCTCCCCGAGCCTATGCCGCTGATAAGCATCGACGGCTGCTGCATATGTTCCCGAGGTAACATCTCGGCGATATGCGGCGAGGCAAAGAGCAAGAAGACCTTTCTTGCCTCGGCGCTTGTGGCCTCGGCCATGGCGCTGCCGGCCAAGATACTCAACAACTTCTCGAGTGTTGAGAAGAACCCCTCGATGAGTGTTCTATGGGTGGACACCGAGCAGGGTGAGCAGCATGTGCGCAAGGTGGTGAAGCGCATAAGTGCCATGACGGGGGCTCTGCTTGGCGGTGCTGTTGCCGAGCCACGTCTTACCACCCTCGCCTTGAGGGAGTTGGCACCCATGGCGCGCTACGATATGCTCATCGATACGGTATATCACTATCCCTTTGACCTTATCGTTATCGATGGCATAGCCGACCTGCAGCGCAATACCAACGACCTTGAGGAGAGTGATGGCTTGGTCACGGCCCTTATGGCGCTCTCGACCAAGACCAATACTCATATCCTCTGCATCCTGCACACCAACCCCGGCACGGACAAGGCGCGAGGACACCTCGGCTCGTCGCTGCAGCGCAAGGCCGAGACGGTGCTCTATGTTCATAAGGTTGGTGAGAGCTCGGTTGTCGAGCCTCAGTTCTGCCGCAATGAGCCCTTCGAGCGCTTTGCCTTCCATGTGAACGAGGAGGGCATCCCCGAGCTCTGCGAGCTGCCGGCAACCACGGAGCCTGCAAATGCAGTCATCGACGTGCTCAACAACTGCTATGGCGGTGCCGTGGAGCGTACAACGCTGATTAACAAGCTTGTAGATACTATGGGCATAACGCATAATGCTGCCAAGATGAAGGTCTATCGCCTGATAACCCGAGGCAAGTTAGAGGTTGATGACAACCTGGTAAGGGTTGTGGGGTATGGCGGTGGTGGCGGCGGTGCTGCTGCTGTTGCGGCTGCAACTATTGCATCGCCACTGTCCGACACTGTGGTGGATGATGAGCCTCCGTTCTGATGAGTAACGCGAGTAACGCAGTAACGCGCGTAACGGGGGCGTTACTCGCGTTACTCTCGCGTTACTGCGCGTTACTCGAAAGTGGAAAACTGAAAACTGAAAACTGAAAGTGTTCTCTGTTCTCTGTTCTCTGTTCTCTGTTCTCTGTTCTCGCGTTACTCCGCTCCTCCCGAGCTTATGCGGCTGCGCTCCTCTGCCGAGCCACTCTCCACGGCCTTGGCGCGGAACTGCTTGCCCGAGCTGAAGGTGTAGGAGATGGAGAACCTGACCGCAGGACGCTGCCACGTCTGATCTACGACCATCCTACGTGTGAAGGAGGCCTCCTCGATGGTTATCTTCTGCTTTTGAGGTATTATGTTCTGCACGCCGAGGCTTATTGTCAGCTTGTCGCCGAGCATGCGTTTCTTTAGTGTGAGGTGCATATTTCCCATGTCACTCATGCGCGTATTGCCGGCCATAATTCCATGCATATAGTTGCCACTGAGCTCGATAAAGAAGCTCTTGGGCAGCGTGAATGACATCTGCGCATTGGCAAAGCCCATGAAGTTGTGGCGCATGGCCTCACCCTCGAAGATGCGCTGGTCGAGGTATATGCCCGTGAGGTTTATGTTTGCCGACCACCACTTTGTAAACTGGAAGGGGAGGCTTGCCGAGGCGTAGTAGCCATTGAGTACGGGGTAGTTTATATGCTGCATGATAAGCATCTCGGGGTTATCCTTATCGACTATCGTGCTCTGCTGTATGGCATTCTGCTTTATCGACATGCCGAGCGAGATGGTGTACTTATACTTCAGCACGAAGGTCAGCGATAGGGAGTTGTCATACGAGGCCTTGAGGTTGGGGTTGCCTCGCTGTATCATATACTCCGAAATCTTTGTTTCGTTGGGTGAGAGTGCCCAGAAGGAGGGTCGCGCTATCGTGCGCGAGTACTGCATAACCATTGAGTAGGCACCATCCTTTGATAGCGCGTAGGATATATTGGCATTGGGGAAGAGGTTGAAGTACTCCTGCGTCACCTCGCCCCTATTGTCGCGGAAGGATGTGTACTCGCCGCGCAGGCCTCCCACTATGCTCCAGCGCCCGAGGCGTGCCGAGGCGGTGAGGTATGCCGCGCCGATATCCTCGTTGTAGCCTATGTTGTAGCCGCGCTCGGTGTTTGTATGCCATAGGTCGTTCTTCCTATACTCGTAGAGTGCGCTATTGGCATTTTCTGTGTGCGTGTACTTTACTCCCGCCTTGAGTGTCACCTTGTCGTTGAGCACCTTCTCCATGGCTATGGTTGCTGTGCCGAGCCGGTAGTGGCTCTTCGAGCTGTCGCGATATGTCGAGTCGCGTGCCACGTGGGGTGTGAGTATGTCGAATGTCGAGTCGCTGTAGCTGTTGCTGTTGGGTGCTGCGGAGGAGGTGTAGTCGCCTATGAGCTTCAGCGTCGAGCCTCGGTCGTCGAGCTTGTATATGTAGTTTAGTGTCGCGGTTATGTGGCGGCTGTGGTAGATGTTTCGGTACTTGCCCTCGGAGCGTGTGGTGTTGTTTTCTGCCGTGTGGTTTGTCCATGTCGATGTCGGGCCGTTGCCTCCGTAGTAGTTGTACTGCACCTCGCCACCCACCGAGTGTCGGTCGTTGATATCATAGACCACGCCGGCGTTGCCACCCGCCCATGCCGTACTGCTATACATCGTCGATGCGGCATCTATCATGGTGCCCGATGTGTAGTCTGTATGCTCCGTGGATTTGAACTCGTTGCCACTCGCTCCTGCCCATGCTCGTCCGTAGGCATTCACCTTGCCGCGGTTGTAGTTCAGCGACACCGAGGGCATGACGTTGTAGGCTCCCTTCGTGCCACTGGTCGCAAAGGAGGCTGTGCCCATCAATCCGGAGTCTATGCGTCGCTTGGTCACAATCTTTATTATGCCGCCCTGCGACGATGCGTCGTAGTCGGCTCCCGACTGCGGTATGACCTCTATGCGCTGTATATCCTCGGCACGCAGCGAGCGCAGGTAGGCTATGAGCTGTGCATCCTCCATCTTCACCTCGCGGTCGTTGATATATACCTTTGCTCCCGAGGAGCCGTTTATCGATATCGTGTCGTCGTTAATCCACACTCCCGGGGAGCTCTTCAGCAGCTCCTCGCCATCCTTACCTATGGCAATGGGGGAGTTGGCTATATCTACAACGAAGCGGTCGGCCTCACGACGTATGAGCTGCGCCGTCACCACCACCTCCTCTATCTTCTCGCTCTGCTCCTCGAGGCGTATATCTCCGAGGGCGATGTTCGATGTAAGGTCAACCTCCTGCTCTACGCTGCGGTAGCCTATGTATCCGATGTTCAGGGTGTACTCTCCGCTTGCGGCCGTGAGCGAGAACTCGCCCTCGCTGTTTGTCGTGCCTCCCGACACCTGGCTCTGCTCCTTGAGGAGCACAACCGTGGCATAGGCTATGGCGTTATCTTGGCTATCCACCACGCGCCCTGTCACGCTGTATCGCTGCGCTGCGGCCTCATTTGCAATACCCGCGATGATGAGCGTTACTATCGTCGCTACTATTAATACGCACCTTTTCATATCCGTTTTCACTTTTCACTTTTCACTTTTCAGTTTTCACTTTTCACTTTTCTCTGTTCTCTTTTCTCTGTATTACACAACTAATACACTGCAAATATATTTTGAATTATCGAAACCTCCAAATATTTTGCCTAAAAATTTTCATATATATTATATACCTATTTATAAATGGGTTTTCGTGAAAAAAAAGTTGCGAAAAAATTTGGATGTTTGAAAAAAGTGCGTACCTTTGCGGTGTATTAGTAGCATAATACACATGCAAAATAGATTCTATAACACTAAAACTTGATTGCTATGATAAGGAGTGAATCGCTCTCTTTTGGTTACACCTCGCGTCACAAGGTGCTTAACGGCATCACGCTTGAGCTTGGTGAGGGGCATATCCACGGGCTGCTGGGCTGCAACGGCATAGGTAAGACCACGCTGCTGAAGCTTATGTGCGGTATTATGCGCCCCGATAGCGGAACGGTTACGGTGGATGGCATGAGCCCCATGCGTCGTGACCCTCGGATGTTTAGCGAGATGATGATTATCCCCGAGGAGTTTGACCTGCCGAATATCTCGTTGGAGGGCTATGCTGGGATTGCCTCGCCCTTCTATCCACGTTTCGATATGGGGCAGATGCGTGGCTACTGCGCGGAGCTTGGCGTGAACGCGGCGGATAGGCTGCACTCGATGTCTATGGGTCAGCGTAAGAAGGCCTATATAGCCTTTGCCCTGGCATGTAACGTCAGGATGCTCTTGATGGATGAGCCCACCAATGGCCTCGACATCCCCTCGAAGAGTGTGTTCCGCAGATTGTTGGCAGGCTATGTCGATGAGGGTCGTATGGTTGTTATCTCGACACACCAGGTGGCCGACGTGGAGTCGCTTCTCGATAATATCGTAATTCTTGATACTCGGGGCGTTGCGGTGAATGCTACAACGGCCGAGATATGTCGTCGTCTGAAGTTTGGCAAGGCCGAGGAGGGGGATAGGGTGCTCTACTCGGAGCGCACCCTTGCGGGCGACATGGCTGTGATGTGGAATGAGCATGAGGAGGATACCTCGCTGAATATCGAGTTGTTGTTTAATGCTGCAACGGCCTCTCGCGATGCCATTGCTGCGATACTAAATAGGAAGTAGTTATGAAGGGTTTTAGTCTTGGTAGGGTAGCTGCATATGCCCGCTACCACTACATAGCCACAAGTCGTGGATATTATGGTTTGATGGTTGTGATGTTCGCCGTACCTCTGATTATGGGTGTGCTCACGCGCGACTTCACTACGGCCGTGGGTTTCAGCACGGTGCTCTATCTCTTTGGTGGCATACGCATGATGTACCACACCACGGCAGATATGCGCGAGCGCAGCCGTCGTGTTATGGAGCTCACGGTGCCCATCTCTAACGAGGAGCGCATGCTCTTCCTCCTCTTCAATGGCGTTGTTGCCTACCCGCTTATGGCTTTCATCACGGCCGTGGCTGCTGCCCTTGTTGTCGTGCCATTCCACAATGGTGCTCTCGACATAGGTGTTGTGTTTGCCGCCTTTGTCGATGATTATCACCTCGATTGGGGTCTCTTCATCTTTGTGCAGTGTATCGTCGCGGGCTCGCTCCTGCTCAACCTCCTTGCACGTCGCAGCCTTGTGGCTCCATACCTCATCACCCTTGTCGCCGCAGTGCTTCTTATTGCCCTGTTGGTCTATACCCTTATCGGTGTTGCGGAGTATCTTGGCGATAACTACAATATCAGTGGCACTCTCATCGTCGATATCCCCGACAGCTGGGAGGTTGTGCTATTTGCCTTGGTGCCTATACTCCTCTATTCGCTATCTTATATTGCACTTCGCAAGCGTCAAATAAAGTGGTAGCCTATGATGCAGTTTACTGAAGAGAAGCCTATATGGCGACAGATATACGAGCTTATCGCTATGCGTATCCTCTCGGGCGAGTGGGCCGAAGATGAGCGTATCGTGTCGGTGCGGGAGCTGGCCTCGCAGGTGGGTGTCAACCCCAATACCGTTATGCGCAGCTACGAGAAGCTCGAGGCGGATGGCATCATCTTCAACCGTCGCGGCATAGGTTTCTTCGTGGCCTCCGGTGCCAAAGATTTCATCAAGCAGCTTGAGCGCAAGAAGTTTATGGACGAGGAGCTGCCGAAGCTCAAGGAGCGACTTTCGCATATAGGGCTTACTATCGAGGTGCGCGTCAAGGATTAAACCACAGGTTTAACCCATAGGTGTGATTTAGGGAGTTTTGGGTGTGATGCCTCGGACTCCCTAATTTTTAATTCCAAAAAGTCGTAAACTTTTTAGTTGCTATTTTCATAAAGTTTTATTAATTTTGCACGATTAATTGCATATATAAGAATCTAACAACGTATATTATGTTAACTATTCTCTATTACCTCGTGGTCTTGGCCGCGGCAACGGTGCTTTTTATTGCATCGTTTATCGCTCTTGTGGTGTGCTATCCCTTTGATAAGAAGCGTGTTGTGGTGCATACTCTCTCGAAGTGGATTACCGATGTCGTATTTGGTCTGCCACCCTTTATGAAGCGTGAGGTGATAGGTTTGGAGAATATCGACCCTCATAAGGTTTATGTTATGGTGCTGAACCATAACTCGATGGTTGACATCTTGAGTATTTATAACCTCCCGTTGGTCTTCAAGTGGGTGTCAAAGAGGGAGGTTTATAGAATACCTATCGTGGGTCAGTTGCTCTTTGCTCACGGTGACATAGTCATCAACCGCGCAAGTACGAAGGAGGCTATGCGTCTGGTGCATGAGCGAGGCCTGGAGTGGCTGAAGAGGGGGGCCTCGGTCTCTATCTTCCCCGAGGGTACACGCTCGAAGGATGGCGAGATACACAACTTCAAGGCCGGAGCCTTTATCTTGGCAAAGGATGCGGGTGTGCCTATCCTGCCAATCGTGTTGGATGGCACAAAGAGCATGGTGCGCAAGGGGTGGTTGATGAATTGGCGTAATAAGATTACCATTCGTGTTTTGCCTCCTGTGTCGGCAGAGGATGTGCAGCGTCGCGATGTCAAGGATGTTATGGCGGAGGTGCGCGACACTATGGTTGGGACATTGGCCGAGATACGCAGTCGCAAGTAGCATGTGACGAGATATGGCAGGGTGGAGCTCTACCTTTGCCTCGAAGGAGAAGAGAAAACGTAAAGAGATATATGGCAGAACTGAATTTGAATAGTGGTGCTACGGCCGAGTATGGCAAGGAGGCGATAATCACGCTCTCGCCCCGAGAGCATATACGTCTTCGTCCGGGCATGTATATCGGCAAGCTGGGTGATGGCACACAGGCGGATGATGGCATCTATGTGCTTCTGAAGGAGGTCGTGGATAACTCCATCGACGAGTTTATCATGGGCGCAGGTAAGCGCATCGAGATAACGATTGACGGCGACAAGGTCTCGGTGCGCGACTATGGTCGAGGTATTCCGTTGGAGGCCTTGGCCGATGCTGTGAGCAAGATGAACACGGGAGGTAAGTATGGTGGCGATGCCTTTAAGAAGACTGTGGGTCTGAATGGTGTGGGTGTCAAGGCTGTGAATATGCTGTCGAGCTACTTTCTTGCCCGCTCGGTGCGCTCGGGTGATGCTCGCACGGTGACCTTCGCACAGGGTCTGGAGCAGACCGACCGCACGGAGAGTGGCGTCACGGAGCAGAATGGCACCTACGTGGAGTTTGTTGTGGATAGGGAGGTCTTTGGCGACTATAGCTATAATATGGAGTATGTCGAGCAGATGGTTAAGAACTACACCTATCTGAACCTCGGTCTTACCGTAGTGCTCAATGGCAAGCCCTATATCTCGAAGAATGGACTTCTCGACCTGGTGAACGACAATATGTCGAGTGAGCCGCTCTATGCACCGATACACCTCTCGGGCGAGGATATAGAGATAGTCATCACCCATGGCAATGGCTATGGCGAGGCCTATTACTCGTTTGTTAATGGTCAATATACGCCGCAGGGAGGTACTCATCAGATGGCCTATCGTGAGGCTATAGCCAAGACCGTCAAGGAGTTCTATCATAAGGACTATGAGCCTGCCGACATCCGCACGTCGATTATTGCGGCGATCTCGGTGCGTGTGGATAACCCTATCTTTGAGTCGCAGACCAAGACGAAGCTCGGCTCGAAGGATAAGGAGGAGGGTGTGACCATGCGTCAGTTTGTGGGTGACTTCCTGGCCACCAACCTCGACAACTACCTGCATAAGCATCCCGAGACGGCACAGATACTTCAAAAGAAGATTGTCGAGAATGAGAAGGAGCGCAAGGCTATCTCGGGAGTGCAGAAGAAGGCCCGCGAGGTGGCAAAGAAGGTGTCGCTCAATAATAAGAAGCTGCGTGACTGCAAGATACACTATACCGATAAGTCGGAGCTTGCCGAGCAGACGATGATATTTATCACGGAGGGTAACTCTGCCTCGGGCTCTATCACCTCGAGCCGTGACCCTCGTACGCAGGCCGTCTTCTCGTTGCGCGGTAAGCCGCTGAACTGCTACGGGCTGACCAAGCGCGTGGTATATGAGAATGAGGAGTTTAACCTTCTGCAGGCTGCGCTCAACATCGAGGAGGATATGGATAACCTACGCTACAACAAGGTTATCATCGCCACGGATGCCGATGTCGATGGCATGCATATACGTCTGCTGTTGACGTCGTTCTTCCTGCAGTTCTTCCCCGATGTCATTCGCTTGGGACATCTCTATATCCTTCAGACGCCTCTGTTCCGTGTGCGTAACAAGAAGGAGACGCATTACTGCTATACGGATGATGAACGTCAGGCGGCTATTAAGAGGTGTGGTGCGCAGGCCGAGATTACGCGCTTCAAGGGTCTTGGTGAGATTTCGGCTGCCGAGTTCAAGGAGTTTATCGGTGAGGGCATGCGCCTGGATAAGGTGCGCCTGACCAAGGATGACCCTATACACGACCTCTTGGACTTCTATATGGGTAAGAATACGCCCGACCGTAAGGACTTCATCGTAGGCAACCTGCGCGTGGAGGAGGATATCGTTGAAAACCTTAAACAGATTAACTAATGGAGGATAACAAAGATATTATTCAGAACGAGGATATGCTTGCTCTGGAGGCGCAGGATGGAGAGGTTATGGTTGATGCTCCGCGTGGTAAGTATGATACGCTTACCTCGGCCGAGGATAGTATGCGCAGGCTCACGGGCATGTACAAGAATTGGTTCTTGGACTACGCCTCGTATGTTATCTTGGAGCGTGCCGTGCCCCACTTGGATGATGGCCTTAAGCCCGTGCAGCGTCGTATTCTCCATGCTATGAAGTGCGTTGAGGATGGCCGCTTCAATAAGGTGGCCAATGTTGTGGGTCAGGCCATGCAGTACCACCCTCATGGCGATGCTTCGATTAAGGATGCGCTGGTGCAGCTCGGACAGAAGGGTCTGCTCATCGATATGCAGGGTAACTGGGGTAACATCCTCACGGGCGATGAGGCTGCGGCAGCGCGATATATCGAGGCTCGCTTGTCGAAGTTTGCCCTCGATGTGGTCTATAATAAGAAGACCACGGAGTGGATGTTGGCCTACGATGGTCGTAAGGAGGAGCCCGTGACGCTTCCTATTAAGTTCCCGTTGCTCTTGGCGCAGGGTGCCGATGGTATTGCCGTGGGCCTTGCCTCGAAGATTTTGCCCCACAACTTCAATGAGCTTATCAACGCCTCTATAGCCTACCTTCGTGGCGAGACGTTTATGCTTCTGCCCGACTTTCAGACCGGAGGTATCATGGATGCAAGCAACTATAACGATGGTCTGCGAGGAGGCTCGGTGAGGGTTCGTGCCCGCATCTCGAAGATAGATAAGCGTACGCTGGCCATCACCGAGATACCCTATACGACAACTTCGGAGTCTATCAAGGAGTCTATCATCAAGGCTAATGACAAGGGTAAGATAAAGATTAAGAAGGTGGATGATAATACTGCCGAGAAGGTTGAGATTATCATTCAGGTTGCTGCCGACGAGTCGTCGGATAAGACTATAGATGCGTTGTATGCCTTCACCGACTGTGAGGTCTCCATCTCGCCCAATGCCTGTGTTATTGTCGATAATAAGCCGGTGTTTATGGGTGTCAGCGATATCCTTCGCCACTCTACCGACCATACGAAGGCTCTGCTTGGCCGCGAGCTGCAAATCAAGCTCGACGAGCTCAATGAGGCGTGGCATGCCGCCTCTCTGGAGCGCATCTTCATCGAGAATAAGCTCTATCAGTTGATTGAGGGTTGCCGCACACGTGAGGCGGCCTATGAGGCTGTGGATAATGGCTTGATGCCCTTTCGAGGCAAGCTTCGTCGGGAGGTCACGCTGGAGGATGTGCAGCGACTTACGGAGTTGAAGTTCATCCGTATCTCGCGCTACGACTCGGAGAGGGCCGATAACGAGATTAAGCAGATAGAGAGGGATATCAAGCAGACGAAGCACGACCTTGACCACCTGACCGAGTATGCTATAGCCTACTTCGAGCGCATCAAGGCGAAGTATGGCGATGGCAAGGAGCGTAGGACCGAGATACGTGCGTTTGACACCATCGAGGCCTGGAAGGTGGCGTCGTCAAATGCCAAGCTCTATGTTGATCGTGCCGAGGGCTTCTTCGGCTTTGGTAAGAGCATGAAGGAGTCGGAGTTTGTCTGTGACTGCTCGAACCTCGACGATGTGATTATCATCCTTAAGGATGGCCGTTATAAGATTACGAAGATTACGGAGAAGGCCTTCTTCGATAAGGGTATATACTACATAGGTATATATAAGCGTAACGACGAGCGCACGATATATAACATGCTCTACCGTGATGGTCGTGGTGGCGCTATAATGATGAAGCGATGTGCTATCAAGTCTGTCACGCGCGATAAGGAGTATGACCTGACGAAGGGCACGGCGAGGAGCGAGCTTCTCTACCTTTCGGTTAATCCTAATGGTGAGGCCGAGGTGCTCAAGATATATCTGCGTCCTCGCGCCCGCCTTAAGAAGTGCATTCTCGACCTCGACCTCTCGACCTTGGCTATCAAGGGGCGTCAGAGTGTGGGTAACCTCGTTACGCGCTACCCGATAAACAAGATAGTGCTCAAGGAGAGGGGTGCCTCGACGCTGGGTGGCCAGAACATATGGTATGATGAGGATGTGCGTCGCCTGAATATGGATGGTCGAGGCGAGCTTCTCGGCGAGTTCAAGGGTGACGATAAGATTGTGGTGTGGACGAAGAAGAATCAATACTACATCACGGGTTATGACCTTCAGCAGCACTTCCCTGACGACACGATACGTGTGGAGCGCTATCGTGCCGATAGTGTATATGCGATATGCTACTACGATGGTGAGCAGAAGTATTACTATATGAAGCGTTTCCAGCTGGAGGCTACCGATAAGATACAGTACTTCTTGGATGAGGATGCGCCTATGCGCTTTGTTGCCATGACCGATAAGCTCGGTGCGAAGCTCGTTGTTGAGTTTGGAGGTCAGCATGCGCAGCGTCCCTCGGAGGAGGTGGATGTCGATGAGTTTATCGGCCTTAAGAGCCACCGAGCCAAGGGTAAGCGCATCACGACGTATGAGGTTGCTACGCTGAAGTTTGTCGAGCCCGAGGTGGAGGATATGCCCGAGGTGGAGGTGGAGAGTGAGGATATAGATGAGGCTATGCCTATGGTTGATGACGAGACTATAGATATGGATGATATTATCGGCGAGGATATCAAGGCAGACCCCAATATCGACTACTCAAGCAGCAAGGAGAGCGACGAGGGAGGCTTCTCGGTGTCGCAGCTCAACCTCTTTTAAGGCTTAATGGGTTATGCTTGTCTTCTTGATAGGATATGCCGGCTCGGGTAAGAGCACCATGGGTAAGCGCCTGCAACGTCGCCTGGGCTGTCGCTATGTTGATACCGATAGGCTCGTGGAGCAGAGCGTGGGAGCCACCATTGCCGATATCTTTCACTACGAGGGTGAGGCCTATTTCCGTGAGCAGGAACGTGCTGTGGTTGAGGCTCTTGGTTGCACGATGCGTGATGCTATTGTCGCTACCGGTGGGGGTTTGCCCACGTGGCGAGATAACATGTCGTTGCTGGGTCGCTTGGGCCTAACGATATATCTTCGTCGTCCTCCCGAGCAGATACTCTCGCGCCTCACGGCCTATGGCAGGGAGCGACGACCCATGTTTCGAGGTAAGAGCGATGAGGAGCTGCTGCAGTTTATGCGTGAGCAGATGGCACAGCGAGAGCCATACTATGCCGAGGCGCATCTTACGATAGATTGCCAAGCTCTTTCGGATGAGGATGTAGTGGAGTATATAGCTAACTATATAGATAAAAGTCGCAGGGATGAATAATGCACCCATAGGAGTATATGATTCGGGCATGGGAGGCCTCTCGGTGTGGCGTGAGCTGCGTCGTCGGTTGCCTCGTGAGTCGCTTATATATTTGGGTGATGGCAAGAACTGCCCCTATGGTGGTCGCCCTCATGACGACATCGTGTCGTTTGCCCGTGCCGCAGTGCGGAGGCTCGTTGCGGAGGGTGCCAAGATGGTTGTTGTGGGGTGTAATACGGCTACGACGGCTGCTATAGATGTGCTTCGTGCCGAGTGGCCCGACATGCCTATTGTGGGCTTGGAGCCGGCAGTCAAGCCTGCATGCCTTACTACCTTCAGCCGCAAGATTGCAGTGTTGGCTACGGCACATAGCCTCTCGAGTGATATGTTTCTGCGTACGGCATCGCGCTATTCGGCAGATGTAGAGGTTGTTAAGGTTGAGGGTCGAGGCTTCGTGGAGCTTGTTGAGGGCGACATGGAGCATAGTGCCGAGGCGGCACAGGTGGTGCGCACGGTTGTCGAGCCGCTACTTGATATGGGTGTGGATAAGATTGTGCTCGGCTGCACGCACTATCCCTTTCTTCGCCACCTTATCGAGGATGTCGTTGCGGGACACGATATTGAGATTATCGACTCGGGTGAGGCTGTGGCGCGACGTGTGGAGTGGCTACTGGAGCGTTACGACATCAAGGCGGCGACGGATAACGATGCCACGATGCGCTATATCACATTTGCCGATGAGGAGTATCGTTGTCGTCTGGAGCATAAGGCCGAGAGTATAGTATTATAGTGTAATAACATCTTGATGTATATATATATGAATAAGGATAAACGACAAATATCGAGGGGCAAGGCCGGGGTTGAGGAGCCTGCCACGGTTGAGGTGTCACTCTCGTTGGCGGATAATATACGCCTTATTGCGGGTTTTATGCTGATGCTTCTGGGAGCCTTTATCTTCTTCTCGGTGGTATCCTACTTCTTCTATTGGAAGTCGGATATGAGCTCCTTGGCGGAGCTTGGTCGCCCGATGAGCACCCCTGACTTCAATAATGTCTGTGGCAAGGGTGGCGCACGTGTGGCGAGCTACTTGGTGGGTGAGGGCTTCGGTATCTTTGCGTTGGTTATTCCCGTTGTTCTCTCGATAGTTGGTTGGCGGTTGTTCCGCTATAAGCCGCTGCACCTCTATCGCTTCTTGCTTATTTTCACCCTTGTGCTCCTCTTGGGCTCGATGACTCTGGGCTTTATCTTTGGCCCTCGTTGGGGTATCTTCGGCTCGGGCTTGGGAGGTGAGTATGGCCTGGTGCTTATCGAGTGGTTTAAGGATAATATAGGATTTATCGGCACGTTGCTTGTCTTGGTCGCAGGATGGATACTCACGGGTCTGCTTATCAATCGTAACTTCTTGCAGGTGGTCGATAGTGCCGGAGAGCAGGTGGCAGGAGGTGTTACGGATATGGCGCAGCTCGTGTGGCGCAAGGTGCGTAAGCATCGCGATGAGGCTCATGATGCCTCGACTAAGGAGGCTGCTTCAGATGATTATGCCTCGACGGATGCTGCTGCTTCAGAGGATTATGTCTCGACGGAGGAGAGGGAAACGCCGGAGGAGGCGTTCACTGTTGAGCCCGTATATAGTAGCCCCGATATCGAGGTTGTAGAGGATGTTTGTGCTACAGCTTCCGTTGTTGAGGATGTTGTCCCCGAGGTTGTTGCCGCGTCTGCGGCTACAGCTCCCGAGGTGAAGGATGAGGTGAAGGATGAGGATGATATCTTCACCATAGTGCCCCGAGATAGCGTTGTGGCCACGGTGGAGGAGTCGGAGCGTCTGCTTGGTATCGAGGAGGAGGCTGCCGAGGCTGGTGATGATGAGCTTGTGATTACCGTGGTGCAGAATACGGTTAAGGAGGTTGAGGAGTCGGAGATTGAGAATGAGCTCTACGACCCTATGCTCGACCTATACTCATATACACCGCCTATGCCCTCGCTGCTTGTGGATCATAAGTCGAAGAGGGTAATTGATGAGGAGGAGATATTCCAAAATAAGGAGCGCATACGTGAGACGTTGCTCAACTTCGGTATTCCTATCCGCAGCATGAATGCTACGGTGGGCCCCACGGTTACGCTCTACGAGATTGTGCAGGAGCAGGGTGTCAAGATATCGAAGATTCAGGGCTTGGAGAATGATATTGCGCAGAACCTCAAGGCTTTGGGTATTCGTATCATCGCTCCCATTCCGGGTAAGGGTACCGTAGGTATCGAGGTGCCTAACTTAAGTAAGCAGACCGTATCTATGCGTTCGGCCATCTGCTCCGAGGAGTTTCAGCAGTCGAAGGCCGAGCTTCCTGTGGTCATAGGTCGCACGATACAGAATGAGAACTACACCTTCGACCTTGCCAAGATGCCTCACTTGTTGGTTGCAGGAGCCACGGGTCAGGGTAAGTCTGTGGGATTGAATGCTATCATCACGTCGTTGCTCTATCGCAAGCACCCTGCCGAGCTTAAGTTCGTGTTGATAGACCCGAAGATGGTCGAGTTCTCGCTCTACAATAAGCTGGAGCATCACTTTCTTGCAAAGATGGAGTCGGAGGATGAGTCTATCGTCACCGACCCGAAGAAGGCTGTATATACGCTCAATTCGCTCTGCACGGAGATGGCCAACCGCTTGGAGCTCTGCAAGCAGGCGCATGCCAAGAATATTGTCGAGTATAACGAGAAGTTTACCTCACGTCGTCTTAACCCCGAGCATGGACACCGCTTCCTGCCCTATATTGTTGTTGTCATAGATGAGTTTGCCGACCTCATCATGACGGCCAAGGAGGTTGAGGCTCCTGTTATGCGTCTTGCGCAGAAGGCACGTGCCGTGGGTATCCACCTTATTGTGGCTACGCAACGTCCCGATGTTAAGGTCATCACCGGAGGTATCAAGGCCAACTTCCCGGCGCGTATAGCCTTCCGTGTCATGCAGATGACCGACTCGCGCACGATTATCGACCAGCCGGGAGCTAATCAGCTTATTGGTCGTGGCGATATGTTGTTGTCGAATGGTGGTGAGCTGACACGCATACAGTGTGCCTTTGTCGATACTCCCGAGGTGGAGGCTATCGTTGATCATATAGCTGCACAGCAGGGTTATCCCTCGGCCTATCCTCTGCCCGACTATACGCCCGAGTCTGCCGGCGGCGAGATGGTAAGCTACGGCTCGGAGGAGAGCTCGGCGCCGCAGAAGTATGACCCGAAGTTTGCCGAAATAGCCCGTGAGGCTGTGACCAACGGCATGATATCTACCTCGATGATACAGCGTAACTTCGAGGTGGGCTTCAACCGCGCAGGTCGCATCATGCTGCAGCTTGAGCGTGCCGGCATCGTGGGCCCGCAGATAGGTGCCAAGCCTCGCGAGATAAAGTTCTACGACTTGCAGTCGTTGGAGGCCAAGCTGCAGGAGTTGGGTATATATTAACCATTCAAGGCTCGATATCATGCGACGCATCATACTCTTTATGTTGGCTCTTGTAGCCTGCCACAATGTCGAGGCGGCCACACCCAAGGAGTGGCTGCAGCGTCTTGCCACGACGCTCGGCACACGCTATGCCATGAATATGGATATCTCTATCTCGTCGTACGACACTCTGCATGGCTACTTCGAGGTGGAGGGTGACGGATACTACCTCACCTTGGGTGCCATGGAGGTATATAGCGATGGATATCTTCGCTATGAGATAAATAATGAGCGCAAGGAGGTGACCGAGGATAGCGTTAACCTCGCCTCGTCGGACTTGCTCTCAAACCCTACGCGCGCCTTTACGTTTATCGATGAGGAGTACACCATCGTGGAGGTTACACCCGCTACTGCCGGCTTTTGCGGCGTGTCAGAAGAGGAGGATGTCGTACTCGGCATCACGCCCCGAGATTACTCCATGGGTCTGGATAATATATATGTATGGTTGCATAGCACCTCCGATGGCGGGGTAGTGCCTCGCGCCATGCTCTACGACTACGATGGCGAGCGTGTGTATATCTCCCTTGACAAGGTCACTGCCGACGGCACGTTGCCACGCTGGGATAAGGGTAAGTATCGTACCTATGACATCGTCTCCTTCTTGTAGGTGAGGCGAGCCTGAAGTCGATTAGGGCAGAACAAAGATAGTGGGTGACTAAAAGTGAAATAGTCACCCACTTTTTAGTCACCCACTTGTTGTATCACATCCCGTAGGATGGGGCTACAGATTGAGCTCCTTGGCGATATCCTCAATCTTCTTGTCGAGCTCCTGCTGTACGCGGTCGAACTCCTCTGTACGCTCTAACTTGGCCTTCACGCCGAAGTAGAACTTAATCTTGGGCTCCGTGCCCGAGGGACGTACCGACACCTTGGTGCCATCCTCGGTGAACCACTGAAGCACGTTGCTCTTATCCTCAATGCCCTCGATAGGCTTACGCTCACCCGTCTTAACGTCAATCTCCTCCAAGGTCTTGTAGTCGAGGATTTTAACCACGGGAGAGCCGAGTATCGAGCGAGGAGGTGTGGCGCGGTAATCTACCATCATCTGCTGAATCTCGGCAGCGCCATCCTTACCCTTGCGTACGACATTGACCAAGCCCTCGCGGAAGAAGCCATACTTAACGTAGAGCTGCTGCAACCACTCATAGAGCGTGATGCCCATAGTGTCGCGCGCCCAGGCTGCAGCCTCGGCAACAAGCGTGATGGCTGCCACGCCGTCCTTATCGCGCACGAAGTCGCCGGGGAGGTAGCCAAACGACTCCTCACCACCGCCGATATACTTGGTCTTGCCCTCCTGCTCGCGGATAATCTTCGCGATATACTTAAAGCCTGTGAGGCAGTTGTAGCACTTCACGCCATAGTGCTCGGCTATAACGTCGGCCATCATCGACGTAACGATGGTCTTCACAACAAACTCCTTACCCGTAATCTTGCCAAGCTCGGCCCAGCGTGTCAGCTGATAGCTCATCAGGAGCACCAATGTCTGGTTACCATTCAGCAATACGTAGTCGCCCTTGCCCGTGCGCAGAGCCACACCCAGGCGGTCAGCATCGGGATCTGTCGCCATGGCGAAGTCGGCGCCCTCCTTCTCGGCACGCTCAATAGCCATAGCCATGGTCTTGCGCTCCTCGGGGTTGGGAGAGGCCACGGTGGGGAAGTTGCCATCGAGGATCATCTGCTCCTCGACACATATAATGTTATTAAAGCCGTAGTTGCGCAAAGAGGCGGGCACGAGCTTCACGCCGGCGCCATGCAACGGCGTATAGACAATCTTCATGTCGTTGTGCTTGGCTACGGCCTCGGGTGAGAGCGAGAGCTCCTTGATAGCCTCAAGATATACCTTGTCGAACTCCTCGCCAAGGATATGGATATTCTCGGGGTTCTTGCCCGTGAGCACCTGGCTGTTGTTGGTGACCTTCTGCACCTCGGCAATGATATTGACATCGTGAGGTGAGGTCACCTGTGAGCCGTCATTCCAATATGCCTTGTAGCCATTATACTCCTTTGGATTGTGCGATGCAGTCACCATAACACCCGACTGGCAGCCAAGCTGGCGAATTGCGAAGCTAAGCTCTGGTGTTGGGCGGAGCGCGTCGAAGAGATATACTGTAAAGCCGTTAGATGCGAAGATGTCAGCAACACGCTCAGCGAACATGCGAGAGTTGTTACGGCTGTCGTGAGAAATTGCAACCTTGATTTGCTCGCCAGCGAAGTTTAGCTTAAGATAGTTTGCAAGTCCCTGAGTAGCAGCGCCCACGGTATATATG
>JAZNFC010000055.1:0-11096 GCA_045588935.1 Alistipes sp.
ACTACCGAAGACTGTTGCCTCGCTACTCACGATTTGGAATCTCTCGTATGCACCTATCTCGGCGCCTGCAAATACATAGAGGTTATCAACGTCAGTAGCAGACATCGATATCGGCTCCCAGTTTGTGAAGATACCTGATACTGCCCAAGCTAAACTAGGATCAACAGGAACATTATTCTCTAACTCCACAACCTTAAACTGCGAGGTATCGGCGCTCAAGTAGATATTATACGTACCGGCATCCACAGGGATATTAGCACCGGGGGAATATGAAGTCATCCACTCGCCCAAGACAAGGGTCTCACCCTCGCCGATACCGATACACACATCCCATGAGTTATTCAGAACAAACTTAAACTCGTTTGTTGTTGTAGCCTCGAATATCACATCCCTGGCTACATAGGCATCTTCATCTGCATCAAAAACCATCTCAACACCCTTCAACTCATTCCATCCGTTGAATGTACCTACAACAGACCAATTACCCTCGACGGGTACAACCTCCTGGTCGGGGCCATTCTCCGTCTGCTCGGTAGCATCGGTATATGACTTGCCCGCAGCCACAACATAAACCCTGTAATCCTCGGTAGCAGCATCGCAATAGAAGTAGATATCGTAAGTACCAGCCTCAACAACATTTATATCGCGACACACCTCCGCACTCCAACGATCATATCCCGTTGTTTCATCTACGCCCAAATTCTCATTCCACACCACATCGATATATGAGTTCGGATAGATGTTATATACATCCGTAGCACCGAGATTCAAATTCCAACCGCGAGTAATGCTCTTAATCTTAAAGCGGTCATAAGCAACCATATTGATACCATAAGCGACATAGAGATTGTCAACATCGGTGGCCAACATCTGCATATCGGCAAAATCATTGAACGAGCCGGCTACTGCCCAATCAATATCTCCGGGGGTGGGAGCAGGATTTACCACCTCACCCTTCTCGAAGTCGTAGCCAACAATACTTCCAGCGTAGTCATCCCAACCCTCGGCACTCTTATATGCCTCAACGGCCTCGGCAGGAACATAGATGACACACTCCTCGGGAAGAAGATAGAAGACACCATCATCCAATGTAGGAGGCGTTGTCGGCATGCAATATATAATCTCAAGCGACGTACACTCACTGAAGGCCTCCTCTCCAAATGCAGTTACGCTATCAGGGATAGTAACAGTCTTAAGTGTAGCACACTGATAAAAGGCCATATAGCCGATAGAGGTGACATCTCCATCAAAGGTTATAATGCCCTTGCCATCGACATAGGTATTAGAGACTATATCCGCATCAAACGCCTTGTTATTATTGGGTGTTACCACCTTACCATCAGTCGAGGTGTACCAAATCTCCTTATCCGACACCTCGGTCGAAGGGGTTTTCTCGGCAGCCTCCTGCTTGATAGTAACCTCCTCTAACGCCTCACCATCATCACCACGCAACTCAACAACCGCAACACGCTCCTCCGTTGTAGTATTCTCTGCCACAACAAGAACGACGGTCTCAGTGCGCACGGCTCGCGTCTCATCATAAGTAATCCATGATGCCTCGGCAGGGATATACACCTCATAATCAAGGTTTGTAGTAACCTCCACCTCTACTTCGCCGCCCTCGGGCTTAACCACATACTCGCCATTGTCACCCAACTCAAACACAGGCTCCTCCTCCACCTCGGCAGCCTCCTGCTCGACATTGATACGGAAACTCTTCTTATTCGTGAGCTTTATATCGGCATATCCCTCACGCACCTTGGGCTCCTCGTTCTTCTCGACCTTAATCTTAATCTGTCCATCGCCCGCAACACCACTATCCGGTGTAACAGAAATCCACTCGGCAGAGGTCGTAACCGCCCAATCAAGGTCGGCGGTAAACTTATAGGTTGCCGAACCGCCCTTCGCCTTGAACGAGGCAGTCGCATCCGTACCATCTTCGAAGGTAAGGCTACCCGCCTTATCTACCTCACCACCGAGCATATCACAAGAGATAGCCACAACGGCAAGAAGAAATAGCGCAATAAATCTCTTCATAATTATGTGTTTTTTAGTTTTAAATATGCTATAATACACGAATTCACATCCCAAATGTACAAAAAAAATTTGACAATATAGGCATATTATACACAAAATAATCCGCCAAGACGTCATCTTGACGGATTATTATTAAGCATCCACGATTACTCCACAGACACAAGTGTTGCGATACCCGATACAGCCTTCTCCGATATAACCAGCGACTCGGGCATAGCAAACGATGCCTGCGCAGCATTTGTAATCTCATCATAAAGAGCTCGCAGCTCCTCGATATCACCCTTATTCTCGGCCGTTGCTGTCGAGAAGTAACGACCTATACCACCCACCAGGCCATCGCCATCTACGGCATAAGCCATTGCCGTATGCGACTTATTCCAATCGGTGACATAGAAGGTGTAGGGTTCGCTCTTCTTGCATACATGCCACAATCCTGTAGCCAAGGACCACACCTCGGCATCGGGATACTTATGCAGATTGGTATAATCCTCTCCCTCAAGCATCGTGGTATATAGCGAGCGAGCATCCTCGATACCCGTATAACGATACACAGAGATAGATTTATCCTTCGTAGCGGCAGCATCACCCCATATAGAGCCCGCCTCGTCATTGCCCGAGTAGTGGCCCACCAACTCCACCGTGGGCGTTACGCTACCCAGAGCCTTTGTATGGGCCACAGCATCATAGGTAAGACAACGCACAACCTTACCCGTGTGTATATCAAAGACAAAGATATAGGCCATAACCTCCGTATCGGGATTTAAGCCCGAGGCCGTGAACGAGACATCGCCATTATTGTAGTACTGATCCATAATCTCGGCCAACGTGATGCTCCGATTGAACTTACGGCTCTCCTCAAGGAGGTATTGCACGTTATCCTCCTCCATAGCCACAAACTCCGACTCATTATATACCCTCTTCTCACACACGCCCGACACATAATAGATAGTAGGATCCGAAGACTTGATATTAAGCGTAAAGCCGTATGTCTTCACCGCCGATGAGGTAACCTCAAATACCACATCCTCGGGCGAGCCTCCCGGAAGTGTGCGGAAGGTCTTCATCTCGGCACGGGTCGTTGCACCGCCGTTATAACCAAAGGCGATGATATAGTACTCCATATCGGCGGCGGGGAGCGAGAACATCTTTTTCTCGGTGTACTCCACAGGGCCACGATCGTTAGCCATAACCGACATCCAATCGCCCCACTGCTCGATAAGTCCATACATCATCTCATCGGCCGTGCTATGACCATCATAAGGACCAACCAAAGCGCAGTAAATCTCCCTATTATTCGAAGGTATAATACTGAAAGCCACAGACATAGTATCAACCTTACCTACGGAAATCTCAAACGTCATATCCGACTGCTTGACATTATCGGTAGTAAACGCACCAACCGTGATATCGGTCACAAGATGAAGATTATCGCCATCGACCTGCAGACCGGCGATAAGATATACATAATCGGTCAAAGGCTTAAGGCCCGAAGACTCAAGACGCTGCGAGCCCTTAAGCAGCAGTGCACTCTTAATCTGCTCGACGGTCATCTGCGAACTCTGCATCGAGGCTATCTCCTCACGCATATACTCCATATAGAAATAATCCTTCGAGAGCATAGCACCTTCGGGGTTATTGACATTATTGTCATAGATGGACTTTGTCGTGACAATAAGGTGCCATGTGACATCCAAATCGGTGGGCACAACCGTGAACTCCACGCTGTTATACTCGACATGTGTCGTAACGTCGAAGTCACACTCAACCATAGGTATTGAGCGGGTGGTGAAGAGCATCTTAAAGACCTTGGTCGTAGGGATATATTCATTCCGCACATCTACACCGAAGACCAAGATATAGTAGTCCGTACCCAGAGCAAGGCCCTCCTCCTGAAGGTTAAGGGCATCACCGCGGCGCATAGTCTCGGCCATATACTCGTCAAACGTATATCCCCTATCTCCCGCATCAATCTGCAAGAGTGTATATAGCTCCTCAACAAGGTAGCTGTCATCAGTAAAGGCATCTACCTCCGCGCGATCATAGATAACATAGAGATAATCGGCATCATCCCTCGAGGGTGTGATATTAAATCCCACGCCATCGAGCGTTGTTGTCACAACCTCGATATCAAACGTGAGGGGTGTATCGTTAGGTCTATTCGGGGTCTTATCCTCGACACATGCCACAGACAACACTAACATCCATAGCACTATAAATATTGCTCTTAAACTCTTCATACGGCGCTATTCTGTAATCATTATATAATGCAGGGTGCACAAACTTCACGTTTGGCACCCTGCATACTAATCATTTCGTATCGTTTAGAAGACGAAGCTCTTAACAACCTTTACGGTCATCACGTCACTCTCAACCTTCAAAGGCTCTACCTCGTGGTAAACGACCTCGGCCGTGCGAGGAGCACCCACCTTCTGCGACCAGAGCAGGTTGAACGAAGGCTCATCTACAGCCTTATCGGCTACAACGAGCGATGATGCAAGAGCCTGCGCCTCGGGAGCATCCGTCTTCGGGTTTAGAGCGTTGTAAATCTCCATAAACTGCTCCATATCACCAAACTCGACAACGTCACTCGCTATCACAGCACGACCAATCTTACCGGGGTTGCCATTTGCATCAATAGCGTGCACACCAACAGTCAGGTCGATATCCCATACACACACGAAGATGTTGTAAGGCATATCCAACGATACATCCTCCCACAATCCACGTGCACCATCGTAGATAACCGTATCGGTGTACTTCTCATCCGTAAGGTCACCCTCAAAGCACTGTGCATGGAGCGATGCCGCACCCTCGAAGTTATCGTACTTAACAAGGATAACAGGGCAACCCTCATGCGGTTTGTCGAACTCTACCCCCTCGGGGAGATTATCGCCGTTGAAGACGCCGAGAATCTCGGCTGTAGGATTAACCAGACCGGCAGCCGTAGTTTTCATCGTGGTCTCACTTGCCACAACACGAACAAACTCGCGCTTCAGAGGGTCAATAACAAGGACATAGGCGATATACTCGGTCTCGGGCTTGAGTGTTGACACACCAAACTTGCTGCCACCATTGTAGTAGGGATATTTCTGCTTCTGTGCCTTCTCCAGAGCCTCATACTCGTTAAGACAGGGGTTGCGGCTCTCCATAGACATCTGAAGCACCTGCGAGAGTACCAGAGCATTTCTATCTATCTCGGTCTGTGGATCATACTTCGCAGCCTCGATAACACCGGGCTGATAGTAGATCGTATCGTCATTTGTCGCAATCTCTATCTCGAAGCCATAGGGCGTGGGATTAGCATAAGTGATTGTAAACTCTGCTTCCATGGGATCACCATGATCGGGAGTAACAAAGGTTACAAGCGTAGGCGCCGATACCAAACGACCGGGGTTCTCATCATATACAGGTACCTCATTACCCTCCTCGTCGGTTGTATTATCAATCACCTGACCATAGGTGGGGTTGTGCTCATACTCGAAAGCGATGATATAGTACTCCGTCTCGGCAATGTCGAGCTTAAACTTATTATCACCCGTGAAGTCCTGAACACCCTTTACAGGATCGTTAGTCATGAGAGTACTCGACTCCCAGTAGTACATATAGTTTGCGACATAGTGGTCAACGAGCTCCGTAGCACTCATCGACTTCGTTGAGCTCTCCAAGAAGTAAACACAATAGTAGTACTCCTTCTCAAGGTCAGAGGGTGTGATGCGGATATCGGCTGCATAATGCTCGATATTGAGTACCTCGATATCAAATGAGAGAGAGCTCTCGGCAGCCTCCTTGGTCGAAAGACGTGTCTCCTTGAACCCGGTAACAAGCTTTGCGCCCTCCGCCGTGAGCTCAACACCGGCAACCATAATCTCATACTTGGTCTTTGACTCAAGGTTAGCAACGTTCAACGTGCGCTTGCCGGTAAAGAGGAGCTTCTCGGCAATCTGCTGGTCATTAAGACCCTGCGTCTTAAGAGTCTCCACCTCGGTGTTGAGGTGGTTTACATAGTACTGCTCCTTTGTCCACTTAAACTCACCATCCTCGGCGATATGGCTCTCAAAATCATCGAACTTCGCAACCATAACATACCAAGCCTGCGTATCCAACGTAGGAGTAACCTCTATAGAGAGCGTGTTGTTGTAAGCTGTCGTACTCAAAGTAAAGGTACAAGTACCCGTAGCCTCGCCATCGAGTGTTGTAAAGCGCTGCTTATCAACCTTTGAGATAGCCTTGTAGTTATCCTCGGCATCTACACAGAAGGCCAAAAGATAGTAGCTGGTCTTGGGTGTAAGACCCGACAACTCCTGAGCGGTAAGCGTACCACGCTTAACCTTCTCGGCAACATAAGCATTGAATGTCAAATCTACAGACTCCACATAAGCCTCAATCTGCTCATATACGGCATCAACAATCTCTACATCACTGGCGCACTGCTCAACGATATTTGCAGGAAAGGCCAATACGAAATAGTCCACATCCTCGGCCGAGGGTGTAACATCATAAATCACGGTGTTCGCCGTAACCTCCTTTACGACAATCTCCACCGTAGCGTTCTTCGAGTCATTATCGCCCTTCTTATCCGAGGGGTCCTTCTCGCATGCCACAAATGCCAATGTAGCCATAAGCAGCATGGACATCAACCAGTTAAAATTCTTCATAGGTTTTTATTATTTGTTTTTGTTAATTAGTTTCATGTTCTACGAAGCCTGCCTACTCCACCTCGGCGGAGTATAGCGACAATTCTCCGTTACAAATGTACACGTTTTTGTGTTATTAACCAAATTTTGTATCGGCAAATTACCCTGCTATACACCATTTTCGCACTTCGAGCAGGCATATGATCAACGATTATCGCAGCGACAACACGCGACCTCCCTTACGCTCCATAAGCAGGAGCTCGGCATTATTCTCATCAAGAGCCTCGAGAAGCTCATCGATAGGTCGAACCTGCTCAGGCGTGAAGCTTATCAAGTCCGAGCGCCACATAGGTGTCACATTGCCCTTATGGTCGAAGGCGGCTGCACAGATGTAGTAGCTATTCGAATAGTTACATACGCTTACGTTCACCGCATCACTCGTATCGAAGAGCAGGTCAAAGAAGATTTGCTCCTCGCCAAAGTAGTCATAGGTGCCTTTATCTACGACATAGGTAAAGAGCTCACGTGTAGGCTGTGAAGTCTCCAGCTTTGTCCACATCAGGAAGTAGTAATTATCTGACATGCCCTGAAAGTTGAAGAAACGCTCTGGGTCGGCTGCCATGGCCTCCGACAGTTTGTAGGGCCCGCCATACTTGACATCGGTAATCTCGAGCTCACATTCACCCTCTTCGGGTGTCGTAAACTGATACTTGAAGAGAGGCGTGGTTACCACACCGCCACTATAGCCAAAGGCAAAGACCACATACTCCTTTGAGGGATAGAGCGTGCTCATATGTGTATTGAGTGCACCCTTCAGCAGATATGCATATATGCTATACTCACCCAGTGCAGCCTCAATAAGGTCGGCATCCGTAAAGTTGGGCTTCATATACTCCGTAGGCGTGAAGAGCATCACATAGCTCTCCTCATTATTCGAGGGCGTAATCTTCAGGTCGCAAATGCGCGCGCCGATATTCTCCACCTTCACCTCGATGGTCATATCCGAGGGCTGCACTTTCTCGGTCGAGAAGTTATGCACGATGGGGTCAGAGACCATCTGATACACTCCACTCACCTCCTCCACAGCAAATAATACGGCGCAGTAGTCGAAATCGGATAGCAGCTCATACTCCACGGTGGTTGCTCCCGTGAAACATGTCAACTCCAAGATATTCTCAATAGACTCCCCCGCATTCATACTCTCACGACACATCTTCAACCAAGCATCCGCCAAGGTGTCGGCATACTCCTCGGACACTACATGTGAAGCATCATAATAGAGCTCCTCGTCAGCTCCAAACACCTGTAGTGCATATAAGCCGTCATAGCTCTTGGGAGCGATATTGAAGGTTACATCGGCCCCTGAAGGTGCCACCTCGAGGTCAAAATTCACCACGCCTCGATCAGCATGTGGCGGAACGATATGCTCCCATGAGATATTTGTAGTCATCTTGCACGACATCTCCTCATCATCAAACTCCACACCATAGATATAGAGCACCTTGTTCACACCAACCATGATATCGGGCCACGACGCGCGAGTAACACCCTGGAAGAGCACCTTGTTGTGGAGCATATACTCCTTGAGCGACACGCCATCGAACGCGGCACCGCGCTGAAAGTAGTACATATCGTCCTCGAAGAGCAGCTCCGCGGTTGTTATGTCATTCTCGACGAGATAGCTCTCCTCGGTCATATACATAACATAGTACATATCCTCATCCTCGGGATATACCTGTGTTACGCAGGTACCTGCCGTAAGCTCTTCAACGACAATGGTAAACTCCTCACCGGGCTTGGGGTTTGAAGGCTCTTGCTCGCCGTTGCCGTCACCGTTGTCATTGTCGTCACCGTTGTCGTTGTCATTGCCGTCACCGTTGTCATTGTCGCTACCGTTGTCATTGTCGTTGTCGTCACCGTTGTCATTGTCGCTACCGTTGTCGGTGTTGGTATTGTTGTTAGTATTGTTGGAAACGGGCGCGTCATTCTCACACGCTACACACAACATTGCCACCACCATAAGCAACAATGTTATCACTCTTGTAAAGGACTTCATAGATATAACCTAATTAATATACATTCTCTTTCACAACCACAAAGATACAAATATTTTTTTATTTCACACCTTAAGGTCATAGCTTATAAAAAAAAGAGCTCGACAACTATAGCCAAGCTCCATTAAAGATGTTGTATAGAGTGATTATTTCATTTTAAATGAACCTACACCCTTATATACTACATTATCAAGCTTGAGATCAAGGCGGATATCCAAAGTGGCAATCTTAATATAGCCCTCTGCCGTAGTTACGGGTGTACCATCTACCGTGATACCATAAAACTCATAATCTGCAGTAACAACAGTAGGATCAACAAAGGTTTCAGCCGTTGCGTTGAATATGCCATCACCAACCTTACAAACATCTCCATAGAGAGAGTTTACATGGCCCTCGATAACCACGCCATCCTCACCTGTGAATGTAATCTTGTCTCCGGCAAACTTCCAGGTAAAAGCCCACTCATCTGTAGCATCCTCGCCACCAGCAGCCTTGGCAGCCTGCTTAACGGTAAACTCGGCGGTAGCAACATCATACTTAACCGTCACCTTGGCCTCGCGAGCATCGCCATCGTTCGCAGCCACGGTAAAGGTAACCTTACCCTCGGCAGCAGCGAAGGCTGAAAGCCACTCTGCCTCGCACTCAAACGTGAACTCGGCACCCTCCTTCTCGTTCTCAAGGGTGTAGGCAACCTCACCGGCCACAGCATCGGCAGCCACCTCAACCTCGACAGCAGCAAGGGTCAACACGGGAGTCTTCTCCTCTGTGCCACCCTCATTCTCGTTGCCCTCATTCTCGTTGCCCTCATTCTCATTGCCCTCATTCTCATTGCCCTCATTGCCACCTTGCTCGGTGTTATTGCCGTTATTGCCGTTATTATTTGCAGGCTCATCATTCTCGCAACCTACAGCCACAAATGCAGCTACGGCCAAAAGCATAAATAACTTCTTCATCATCGTGTAATCAAATACTTAAAGTTTAAAAATAATTCTCGACGCAAATATAGTATAATATTACAAAATACACAAATATCTGTCACAAACATACATATACCATAGAGCGCCCAATCTTAAGGATTGAGCGCTCTACTTACTATGCTATATCAAGGCAAAACAATCTTGGGAACAGTAAACCAAATGGTCTTGTCGCCTACCAGTACCTTGAAATACTCGAATGTATATGAGTCATCAGCATTCTTTATGCTTTTAATCTCAAATGATGTGTAGTCCATCATCTGTCCACCAGGGCCATAAACATATGAATATGACAAGCTCCACCTTGAATCCGTAGAAACACTAACGCCCTCAAAGAAATTATACATATCACCTGTCTCGAGTGTTATATCATAATAGGGGGAGTCTGAATAGAACGCCAATGTATATCCGCCACCCCAGAAATAAGAGTTATTGGCATCAAATGTAAGCACAATAGGATTAGTCTCCGAGCCAAGCTCGCCTACGGGCTCATCACCACCCTCGCCGGGGAATGTGAAGCCCTCGACAGTACCTGTCCAGTCGATATTGAGATGATCGCCATCGCTTGACTTGAGGTAACCAACGATAGTCACGGTATTACCGGCATTGATTGTAAGCTCAAGCACGGCATCCTTCAACGTATATGTTTCACCACTTGGCAATACGGGGTCTATACTTGAGTACTGAGGGTCAATACCTCCATTCTCTATAGAATATAGGCCGGTAGAGAGGTGGTTATCATTAGGATTCTCCGTATCGCGCATATCTACAACGTGATGGTGCTCCTCATCAACATAGAATAAAAGCACAAAGTTACCTGCATCGTACTTTTCACCATCATACTCATGCTCGGCAACAACCTTCACGGGATTGAAGTCCACGGGATCCTTATCCTCTACGGGCAACAAATCATCAACGGGGATATCACCGCAAGTGATGTGATACTTCTTGCCGGCCTCGTCAGTCAATACCATATCCAAGATATAACCTGACTCATCCTCATAAACATCCACCACAACAACAGCATCCGTAAAGAGAATCTCCTCATCGGTATCGTAGTCATAGAGTATTGTGTACTCGAGATCTACGCTACCCTCAGCCGACGTATAAGTACCCGGGGTGAGGATATCGTCCTCGGCAATAAGCGCTACAGCGTACTCAACCCAATCATTAGCCAATGCAAGATAGAAGTCATTAGCACCCAACTCCACGCCAAGGTCCTCACTTGTGTAACGGTAGTCATAGAATACATTATGCTCATAGTCATACTTCACCTCCTCTGCGGCCTTGGCAGCCTGCTTAACGGTAAACTCGGCTGTAGCAACATCATACTTAACCGTCACCTTGGCCTCGCGAGCATCGCCATCGTTCGCAGCCACGGTAAAGGTAACCTTACC
>JAZNFC010000056.1:0-31491 GCA_045588935.1 Alistipes sp.
CAATGAGGCAAGGTAGATGCGTGTCGTGGCCTCGGAGTCGTGACCCATACCCTCGCTGATAACCGAGATAGGGACATTCTTGCTCTTGGCGATGCTCGCCCAAGCGTGGCGGCTAACATACATCGTAAGCGACACGGACAATCCCAACCGGGTGCCGATAACTTTCAAGCTGCGGTTGATGTTGTGTGCCGTATAGATATATTGCTTGCGTTCATCTATTTCGCTGAAGGGCTTGATGATGGGTAAAAGATATTGCGACAGCGGATTATCATACTTCTCCACTATCTCCTGCATACACTTCTCCCATTTGATAAATAATTGTTGCCCTGTCTTACGTCTGCGGTATGACAGGATATTGCCGTTCAAGTCCTTTTTCCGTAGGTATGCCATATCTACGAATGACATACCACGAGTGTAGAACGAAAAAAGGAACATATCACGGGCAAAATCAAGAGTGGGATTCATCGACAAGTCCATCTCCTTAATCTGCTTGACAGCTTTGAGTGGAACGGCCCGCTTTACGGTCTTCTCCACGCCTGTATAGACGTGCTTGAAGGGGTGTCGCTGGGCGGTCAACTCCTTTTCAACGGCACGATTATATACAGCCCGAAGATTACGCATATAAAACGATGAACTGTTGGGGCTTACCCCGCTACGCTTCAAGTAGGCTTCGTATGCCATCATCATGTCGGCATTCATATCCTCCATTGCCAAATCCTGATTCTCGCGAAAGCGACGGAAACTGCTGAGAGTAGCAGCATATGTTTCCGAAGTGCGTATCTTACCCAATGTTTTCAGATTGGCGATTACACCCTCCATAAATGAGAAGAGATAATTTTCGTGATTGCCCACTATAAACTCGGCTATCACATCATCGGCGGTATAGCCACATCCGCTATGCTCAAAATCAGAAATGACCCTTTGAAACTGCTTGATATCCATACGGATTTTATCGCTTATTTCCGACAGATAACGCCTCCTATCATCATTGAATCGTGGTAATACCACCTCCGACAGGTGACTGTTCCACTCATAGCCGTAGATATGGTAGCCCGTCTTTTGCTGACGGGCTACACGATTATGGATTACTTGATAGAAAATTGTACCTTGTCCGCCATCAACCGTTGATGGTCGGAACTTAATTTTTACTATTGCCATATCACAATCAGGGTTTTGATTTGTTATTCAGATTTTATTATTCTCCTGCTTGTTCTTTATGGACTTGGCTCTGCTCGCTTTATTAATTTTAAGGTGCAAAGGTAAAACCTCAAAATAATTATTACAAGATGTACCTTCCCGGATAATTACTACGCTCTTCTCATTCGCACTATTTTTTTGTAGGAAATTCCACTATTATCCCATTAAACCCGAGTACCTTGCTTTCAAATTGTTGAGATATAACCGTTTACACAAACCCATCGCATCAAAAACCACAATACATAGGCACAATAAATAAACAATCATCCTCGGATTTTACAACCCGAGGATGATATATTCGCAAGATAAGGCTGACTAAAAAGTACAAATCGTCACACACTTCTTATGCAACCTCCATCTCAACAATTTATTCAGCACAGCACTCGCAAGGAGCCTCCTCTGCAACAGCCTTCTCACACTCGGCTGCCTTCTCGCAGTCAGCGCACTCCTCAGCTGTACACTCGGCCTTCTCTGCGCAGCACTCTGCACAGCACTCTGCCTGTGCCTCCTCTGCCTCTTTATCGTTTGCCTTCTGCTGGCCACAGCATGCTGTCATAGATACAGCTGCAAACATCACTGCAAATAGGAAAAACTTCTTCATAAGCTTTAAATCTGTTTAGTTAATGTAACTTTTGTCACCACAAATATAATAAACTATCTGCAGATTACAAATTTATAGGATAAATTTTATCTACACGAGGCATATCAAGTGGCATGACAAGGCTATCTATAGATTCAGGAGTAGGCTCCTCCTTACGTACATTGGCAAGCTCCTCGAGCTTAATACTCTCACGCTTGGGAAAGGCCTTGGGATATTGGTGTAGGATGCGCGCCATAAGCATCTGCGCCTCCTCCATCGTCAAACAATCACCCACCGATACCTTAAAGTAAGGACTCTCATAGACAAGGTAGGCATTAACCGTGGGATAGTTAGCACGAAAGTTCTCCACCACCTCATTAGCAGCATCACCCGCATACTGTCCATTATCGGAGAAGATGACAACGCGGTATCCATTCACCGCAGATATGCGTCGCTGAGCCTCCACAGCAGTAACAGCCTCGGCGACACCGGCATCCTCCTCAACAACGACATGCCCACCGGCAGAACCATAAGAGGCGAGGTCCTGACGCTTCGAGGCGATGCTCTGTGCCTCGGCAAGAGTAGCTCCCATGGCTAAAAATAAGAGTATGGTAAGAATCTTTTTCATCTCTTCTATAATTTATAGTATTGGGTATATATCACTTTACAATATCCAATAGGTTAAGCACCATATCCTCAACTGCCGTCATCTCGCGCAACAACTCTTTAAGGGGTATATCCTCACCCTTCAACGTACGCTTAAAAAGAGGCGTGCCAATGCGCAGTCGATAGCTCACCGTAAGCTCTGCACCACCCTCGGCTATGCGTCGCAGAAGCGAAATAAGGGCAAACGTGCGCTGCGACTGAAAGCGCAAGGGCAACAACACCTCGCCATGGTGTCGGCGGGGCACAACAACCTTATCACGGAGAGAGATACTCGCAAGGGGCTCTCCGGCAAGCTCGATATCTATCTCACCATACTTCACCACAATACGACTGCAACGCTCCGAGACAACATCTACCCATAGGTTCATGCCCGAAGAGGAGAGGTGCGTAACGCGACTCACGCCCCGAAGCTCAACATTCGGCACACCACCACATGCCGCAGCAACATCCACGCTCACAAGGAGCAAAAGGGCAAGCATAAGAGGCTTCGCAAGGTCGTAAAGGCGTAACATAGACATCTATTTATATATGTATAACGCACTATTTTACAGCTTCGTATATGTAAGCGATACCGCAGCTCTGACTGCGAAGCTTAACATGCTTAAAGCCCACACCCTCGAGGATTGCAGCAAAACGCTCGGGGGCAGGAAACTCCTCAACAGACTCCGGAAGATAGGTATAAGCGGCTCGATCACGCGATATCATCCCCCCGATGCGGGGCATTAGACGATGCGAATACTGCGCATAAAACCAGCGAACAAGTCTATTACGAGGTATCGAGAACTCGAGAACAACGAGGCGACCACCACTCTTCAACGTGCGATATATCTCCTTCAAGCCGGCTTCCATATCCTCAAAGTTACGAACGCCAAAGGCTACGGTAGCAACATCCATAACTCCATCCTCCACCATATCGAGATGCTCGGCATCACCCTTAATAAGCGATATACGATTATCTAAACCTTCACTCACAACCTTATTGCGACCAACCACAAGCATCTCCTCCGACAGATCTATACCGGTAATTGTGGCATTAGGCATACGCTTTGCCATGGCTATAGCGAGGTCGGCGGTACCCGTAGCAACATCCATGATGCGTCGTGGAGCTACGCCACACACAAGGCGTACAACATGTCGTCGCCATAAGCGGTCAATATTGAACGACATAATATGGTTTAGTCGGTCATAAGTAGGAGCTATGTTATCAAACATCTCCTCCACCTGCTCCTTCTTCGAATGCTCTTCGTTGTAAGGTTTCATTACAAGGGTATATTTTTTATTATCTATTATTCATACTTCATTGTATCCGAGGGAGATACACGCGCCGCAAGTGTCGCAGGCAGAAGCATTGCCACAACAGCCACAAAGACAACTCCCGCCACGGTCACAAGCCACCAACCCCAACACAAAGCCACGGGAACATGATCAAGCATATAGCCCTCGGCAGGGAGTGGGACGATACCCGTAAGGTACTGCACCACGACAAGGAGTAGGCCTACGACCACACCCCATGCTACACCTCGACATAAGATAAAGATGGCGCGCCACAAAAAGATGCGCTCCACGCCACGACGAGTCATACCCATGGCTCGCAACTCACCAATCATACGCTGACGCTCCAAAACGATGATAAGCAGCGACGTAGTCATATTGAGCAGCACCACAACAAGAACTATAACAATAATGACCACGGCATTAACATCATGCGTTGACAACCAGCCATATACATGCGGAAATATCTGCTCGGCAGTAAATGCCTCAACCTCACATCCGGTAGCAAAGTAGAGCTCGACAAACAAATCATTTAGGCGCATAGCGACAGATTTACTATCAGCGCCTTCCGCAAGCCACAACTCGTAGCCCGTAACTCGGTCGGGATTACGATCGTAGAGACGTGCGACATTACCCATATCGGTATATAGGCAGATATCATCAACCACATCAATCCCCGTGCGATATATGCCTGAAAGCTCAAAGCGATCACGCAGAAGCCCACCCTCGCCATCAAGGAAGAGCATCTCCACACGGTCACCAACCTCGACGTCCATCTTGCGAGCAATGCTCTCGGAGAGGAGAATATCCTTGCTGCGCGGTTCAACACCTACACGTGGCAATCTTCCCGCGATGAGGTGTTGCTCCAAAAATCCACAATGATAGAGGCTGTCAATACCCTTGAGTAGTACCCCCACAACATTGTCATCGCTCTTAACCACACCCTCCTTTGCTCGATAAGGAGAATAGCGCACAACATCTACATCACTCGATATAAAATCCTCAACCATAGAACGTTCTATATCCACTGCCGAGACTACACCGCGACTTTGAGGTGCCGTGACAACAATATCCGCCGAGGTCGAAGAGAGAATACGACGTATATCCTGCTTGAAGCCCACAACAACCGAGAGTGTGACGATAACCACGGCAAGACTTATGGCCGTAGCTGTCGTAGCCACACGCTCCATAACCCCGGGACGAGAACCTCCGCGACGCAACGACAGGCGACGTGCTATGTACAATTCTGTGCTCAAACCCTATTAATTACTATTCACGACAAAGGTAAGAATAAATCTCCAAAGTAGCACTCTTGACGCCATGAAAAGCATATTCCGACTGTTATCAACAACTCTATGTTTATAACCAGATAACAACTTGTAACAAGTTAGCACTGCATATCCATTGCTATTTAACGAAAAATAGATATTTTTGTGGATGTTTAAAATCTAAAAATAATGGCAAAACAGTATAACGACAGGTCGAAAAACAATAGTGCAGCCTTTACACAGTTGACAGGCATTGACGGCACGGTGCCACCACAGGCTCCCGAGCTTGAGCAGGCAGTACTCGGTGCTTTGATGCTTGAGAAGGATGCCATCATCGAGGTGCAGGAGTATGTCAAGCCCGAGACATTCTACGTCGAGGAGCACCGCATAATCTTCACCGCAATACAAAGCCTGTCGTTTGACATGAAGCCTATCGACCTCTTCACCGTAACAGAGCGTCTGAAGGCGCAGAAGCTGCTGACGAAGGTGGGAGGCGCTGCATACCTCGCCGAGCTGACAAAGAAGGTGGCCTCGGCAGCACACGTGGAGTTTCATGCCAAGATTATCGCACAGAAGTATGTGCAGCGCGAGCTCATACGCTCAGCAACAGAGATTCAGCGTCGCTCATACGACGAGGAGGTAGATGTCACCGAGCTTATAGGCTTTGCCGAGCAGGAGATATTTCATGTCTCGGAGGGTAATGTGAAGCGCTCCGTACAGCCCGCATCGGATATCTTGCGTAAGGCCCTGGCACAGATTGAGGAGGCTTCAAAAACAGCCGGCGAATACAATGGCGTACGCTCGGGATTCTCGGATATAGATAAAGTTACCCTCGGCTGGCAGCCATCCGACTTAATCATCATTGCGGCACGACCCTCAATGGGTAAGACCGCCTTTGTGCTTACCATGGCCCGCAACATGGCCGTAGAGCATAAAACCCCTGTAGCCTTCTTCTCTCTTGAAATGTCGTCGGTACAGCTTATGACCCGACTTATCGTAGCCGAGACGCAACTCAACTCAAAGGATTTACGCACAGGCAACCTTACGGCAGCACAGTGGACACACCTCGAATCACGAACCGTGGATTTGGGACGAGCACCACTATATATTGACGACACGCCCGCACTCTCGGTATATGAGTTTCGCTCGAAGGCCCGTCGTCTAAAGACGCAGCACGATATAAGGCTCATAATAATAGACTACTTGCAGCTGATGACCGCCTCAACACCCGAAACCAAGGGTAACCGCGAGCAGGAGGTATCACTCATCTCGCGCACACTAAAGGCTATAGCCAAGGAGCTGAACGTGCCTATCATTGCTCTGTCGCAGTTGAGCCGTAACGTCGAGAACCGCGGTGGCTCGAAGCGTCCCCAGCTCTCGGATCTTCGCGAGTCGGGAGCCATCGAGCAGGATGCCGATGTTGTTGCCTTTATCCATCGCCCCGAGTACTACGGACTAACAACCGACGAGAACAATATGCCCACGGCCGGCATGGCGGAGATAATCATCGCCAAGCACCGTAATGGCGAGGTAACAGATGTACAATTACGCTTTATAAAGGATCAGGCAAAGTTTACCGATGCCGACACCACGGTGACAGCATCCATGATGTCGCACGGCTCGAGCTATGGCAATGAGGAGCAGTATGACTACATCCCTGCCGATGGCGGAGGTAGCTCACCCCTCGGCATTGCTCCCACCGGATTTGAGATAGAGCCTTTCTAAAACACTAAACAGCGGATGTTTGTTTGCATAAATACGGGTGCCAATATCGGCATTGAGGCCCGCGTAGTGACGGTCGAGGCCAATGTCTTGGAACGAGGCATAGGCCTATATATGGTTGGACTACCGGACAACACCATCAAGGAGAGTATCGAGCGCATAAATGCAGCCTTCGAGAACTCGGCGTTCAGACTATTATCAAAGAAGATAGTCGTAAACCTTGCCCCTGCCGACCTACGTAAGGAGGGTTCACACTACGACCTCCCCATAGCCATTGCCATACTCATAGCTACGGAGCAGCTTCCCATGGAGATTCTCGTGCAACCTCTTGCCGAGACGATGTTCATCGGCGAGCTCTCACTAAATGGCACATTGCGCCCCGTAAGTGGTGTATTACCCATCGTGGATATGGCACGCCATAATGGCATAAAGCGCATCTTCATGCCACGTGAGAATGTCGCCGAGGGTGCTGTGGTCGAGGGCATCGAGATTATCGGAGCATCATCACTATTGGAGGTGTGCGAGATGCTACGCGGAAATAGAGCCATGGAGCCGGCACAATGCTCCACCATTGCCATTACCGAGATTGTGTCAGGCAGCTACGCCGAGGACTTTGCTGATGTTAAAGGGCAGCCCCACGTGAAGCGTGCATTGGAGATTGCCGCAGCGGGAGGACACAACGTCATCATGATAGGCTCCCCGGGCTCGGGTAAGACGATGCTTGCACGACGTATGCCTACCATCATGCCCCCGATGACTATAGAGGAGTCGCTACAGACTACCAAGATACACTCCGTCGCTGGCAAGGTGGGTGCCCACCACGGACTTATCACCGAGCGCCCCTTCCGCGCCCCACACCACCTAACATCACATGTAGCACTTATCGGCGGCGGACAGACGCCGCAACCGGGCGAGGTATCTCTGGCAAATAATGGCGTTCTCTTTCTTGACGAGATGCCCGAGTTTGGACGTAGCGTTCTTGAGGTGCTGCGCCAACCTCTCGAGGAGCGACATATAACAATCTCACGAGCTAAATATGCGGTGGACTACCCTGCCAACTTTATGCTTATCGCAGCCATGAACCCATGCCCATGTGGCTACTACAACCACCCGACAAAGGAGTGTAGTTGTTCAGCGGCAGCCGTACACCGCTACAAACGACATATATCGGGCCCGCTAATGGATCGTATAGATATACATATCGAAGTTGCTCCTCTCACGGTGGAGGAGCTGAGTCGAGCAGGAGTCGGCGAGAGTAGCGCAACGATACGTGAGCGAGTTATTGCAGCACGAGCACGCCAGCAGGAGCGCTTCCGCAATCTCGACATACACTGTAACGCCATGATGAATAGTGCGATGCTACGCACCTTTGCAGCCCTGGATAAGAATTCAAGCGCGCTGTTGGAGCAGGCAATGTGCCGCTTAAACCTCTCGGCTCGCGCCTATGACCGCATAATAAAGGTGGCGCGCACGATTGCCGACCTCGAGGGTAAGACCTATATCGAGCCACAACATATCTCCGAAGCTATAGGATATCGCTCTCTCGACCGCGAGTAGAGAGGAGTATGCCAATCGGAATATAGACAATAGTCTCAATTTCCCCCCCCCACCGGAAATCAGGGATCAGTCATAATTTCTGGCGAGGGGAGTAAAAAGGGACCGATCCTCAATAAGGCTCGCACAAACATACCGGCTACCCCGCAATAGCCCACAAAAAAATGGTGCCTCAAACAATCTTCTCTCACGTGGGGAAGATATGCCTGCGGCACCGAACACACACTCAAATATTACATTAACCAAATATCCAATACTCGGAACGACATTCATTAAAGTCATCTCACGAAACAAAGAACGTCGCTGCAAAATCTATAGGCGACGAGAGCCATTCGCTCTCCCTTCCTCAAATCTTGCACTGCAAAGGTATATAGCTAATTATCCATGACCAAATTTTTACATAAAAAAGAGTTCGCACGGCTACGTGTAATTTACTGATTTTCAGTATGTTGAAAAAATAATTTTTCGCTAAACTTCAACTCCCTGAAAATCAATGAGTTACACACGGCTATTGCGAACCAGTGTTTCAATGATATAAATGACTGAGATACAGCGACTAACGCTCATTAAGGGCTGCGATGAGCAAATCGGCATCTGCAGCATTACTCGCCTTAATTTTCGACTTGATACGATACTTTTGTTTTGAGAGTGCGACGGGATTACTCTCCACAAAGATACAGATTGCACGCGACGAGAAGCCTGCATAGCTATAAAGAGCGATACGCATTTCGCGCTCGTTGAGTTTTGGGCACTGCTCACGCAACTTACCCATAAGGTTACCTCGGCACTCGTTTACAACACGCTCAAGCGCCTTAATACGCGCATCATCGCTCTTGATAGATTCGATGGTCTGACGCACCTGTTCAAAGACTTTTGAGGCATGGCGCGAGGTGTCACTATGCTCATAATAAGTTTCGCAAAGACGATTTAGATCATTGAGACGGTCGTGGTAGAGACGATCCACGGCCTCCTGCATAGGCACCGGACTTGTTGAGTGCATGAGCTGCAACTCTCGAATAGTCTCCATAAAGTGCTGACGATCGCGCTGGAATTTCTTGCGACGACTATATGCAAGCCATGTAACAAAGAGCAGGACAACTACAGCTATACCATAGATTGCTGTATTACGCTGTCGCGTAACACGTATCTTCTCCTCCTCACGCTCGAGGGTAGATTTCAATAACTCGAGCTGCGTATTAAGCACAGGCTGCTCCGAGGCCTTGACGAGCCTTTCGGTCGTACGACGATTGATAGCCCAAAGCCAGCGGTCGGCACTCTTAAGGTCACCAATATACTTATAGGCAAGATACTTCGCCTCCTCGATAATTGCATCATCCGGACATTCACACTGCTCGGCAGCAGCAATAAGGCGCATAGCCTCATCATGGTTCCCCTGCACGGCATTCACCACAGCACGTACGGCATAGTAACGTGAAACAAGCCACAAGGCACAATCATATTTCTCAAAGAGCTCAACCGTAGCAGCACACTTATCATACTCTGACTGACGAAGATACAATTCACATATCTCATGCAGCACCACACACAGAAGGTCGCGGTTTGAGGTCTCGATAGCATAATCACGCACACGCTGATAGTAGCTCTCGGCCAGATCATACTTACCCATCTTCACCGCCGCCTGACCCATGTTGTAGAGCGTATAATTTATATGGTAAGGTAATCCAAGTTCCTCGAAACAGGCATATGCCTTCTCGTAGGCCTCATAGCTATTGTTATAGAGGCAGTTGGCACGATAGATATCTCCCTTCGTACGCTCTATAAGTCCGTGTAGCTTGGTATCTGGAGCATAGCCTAACGACTCTTCAGCCTCGGCGAGTGAGAGAATTGCCTCGGGCATACGCGAGGTAATCTGCATAATAAGGCCATGTTGATAAAAGGCACGAGCGCGTCGAGCATGGTCATCCGAATTAGTATAGTAATCAATAGCTACTCGTGTAAGCGAATCGCTCGTAACCAATACACGGTTGTAGTATTGCGCTTCACTATACACCAAAGCATAGTGCGCCAACGTTCTATCCGACGATATATCCTCGCGACAAATCGAAGAGATAACATTCAAAGAGCGTTGCGGATCACTTTGAAATAGCGACTCGGCAAGATTTATATCTCGTTCTATATTTCGGTTTGAGGTGCATGCTACCATAGCCATACCCAGGGCAAAAAGAAGCATTGTGCGTACCCAAATATTAAATCTACACATCATATCACAAGGTGATTTATGCAATAAAATAGATATTACTGACTTATTTCAAAAATTTACATAGCAAAGATAAAAAACTTTTAATGAAGGGAGAAACAAAAAATGAAAAATTTATACAGCACATAAACAAGAGACCGACCAAAAATCACTTTTTAGTCGGCCCCATTGACAAGGTAATTCAGCAAGCGGAAGTAAATGATAACATTTAACAGCAAAGAACGGCTAAATATACCTTTTATTCAACCTCCGATAAACTATATCCTGTATAACTCAACCTTAAGCCTCCGCCTTACACTTGGCAAGAGCCTCCTTACGAATCTTTAACGGAGTCTTCTTTAGATACTTACGACAGAAGAGCGCGAAGTGTCCGTGATTTGTAAAGTGATACATCTTGATAATGCTCTTTAGGGGTACCGTTGTCTCGGTCAATAGGCGCTCAATCTCAATTATACGCTGCTTCTGCATCCAGCTATATGGCGTATCATTGAACTCCTGCTTAAACATATTATTGAAGTGCTGAATGCTGAAACCACAGATATCGGCAAGCTCCTCTACGGTCTTCACACGAGGTACGTTATTACGCACGAGCGACGCAAACGACTGATTACGATCGAAGAGATTGTAGAAGGTGCGCAACTGTATCTGCTGTGAGTAGAAGAACTTGAAGATAACAAACATCTCCTGTATCTTGGCTCGATGCAGATGGTTACAGTGCATGTCATTTCCAAGGTATAGTTTCACCGACTGTAACAAAAGTGACATCGGCTCGTTAACAGCCACCTGCGTAAATTTGTAATTTATCTTCTTAATCTTGCCCACAATACTATTAAAAGGTATCATGTCGCAGGCAGCACCCGCGGCAATAAAGTGCGCACGCACAATCTCCAAGTCGGCAAGAGCCTCGATCTCATAATGGAATGCACGGAAACAGAAGACAAAGTGTCCCTCGCGCACAACATAGTCTGTGCGCTCCTCGGAGTTAATCAGAAAGCTACCCGCCGTTAAAAATAGCAGTGAGTTGATTTCGCCACTATCAATGGTTATCTTCTCGCCCTTATTCAACTTAATCAACGAGAAACCTGACTCCGGCTCCAAAATATACGAGTGGCACGTCGATGGACAATGATTAGACATATTATTAAAGTTTAAATTAGCAATTCTCCTCCATAAACCTAACGGATCTCAATGACAAATGTAAGAATAAATTTTGAAAAATCACACTTTCATGGAAGAAAATATGCAAATATTTTGATTTAAGGGTCTTTTTTGTTCTTTAAAAGGCCCCTAAACTAAAATCTTTGACTTGATTTATATATGTGTACAGATATGTCTTATGGCTCGAAATTGCATCGCAATACCACCTCTGCAGGACGCTCGGCCTTTATGCGGGCAATCATCTCATCGAGGTAGGCTTGTATGTCGTTACGAAGACGTTTATATAGCGGGCACGATGTATAATTCTCATTATCAAGCAACACATCTCGAATAGAGCGCAACGTATTGGTGTAGTTTTGCAGCTCGTTGCGTTTAGCCTCACCCTCAACTCGTGAGCCATGTATTTTGGCAACGGAGAGCTGGCGCAGCTTGTCGCATACGGCCGAGAGTAGCGGCAGTATGACATTATCCATCAACGTGTGTCCATGCATAAAGAGGTAGCAGTTGTCGCGCTCCACGCCACGGTCGCGCAGCCTTACACCCAGCTCCTCGATCGAAGCCGCCATCTCGGGATTATCACTCTCCAGAGCCCGCAAGCGTCGCTCCACATTGCGCTCAAGCCATGCGAGTGTCGCCTCGCCATTATGGCGTATATCGACATATCCGAAGCGCACCGAGGCACGAAACTCGGCAAGTGTAAAGATGCTCTCCGAGGAGAGTTGCGCCGAGTGCACATACCACAAAAATAGAGGGTAGATAATCTTCGAGTAGTCGGCCATAAAACGCTCGAAATCGAAGATGCGCGTATCGTTCTTTGTTGCCTTAACACACACATTACGCAACGAGGGTGCATAGCAGAGGTAGTTCTCGGTAGCGTAGGTGTAGGTGTGAAACATATTCTCTGCACGAAGCACTTCGCGCGACTGCTCGGTAGAGCCATTGAAAAGGTAGTCAAAGTCGGAATCGACACACAGCAGCACGCTCTCCTTTGAGCACTTATCAATCATCGACATCAACACCTTCTTGCCCTTGGGCAAATCATCTCGGTTGGGCACCGATACCTCGAAACGCAGATATGGATTGCGGAAATGATCGAAGATGCTACGCCAAAAGGCAACATCCTCATACCCCTCTACATAGACATGTACCAAATGGCGATCATCCTCGGGAGGGAGAATGTCGGGGAGCGTGGAGGGATTATACCCCTCAAGGTTGCGTTTACGCCTTGGTCTATTCTGCTTCATAGCGTAAAGTTATAAATTTTCTATAGCTTTTGCAAGAAAAGATAACTCACTGAAAAATAAATCGGTTGGTCGAATTGTTTAAAATAGGACAACGAGATAGCAACCGTTCGTATTTCCGAGCTCTTCATTGCTATGCTACAATGTGATAACTCTTAATACTACAAAGGTACAAAAAGAAATGCAGACGAGAAGAGAATGATAATAAATTTCTTTCGTCAGCATTTCAATAATGGGAGCTTCTATAGATTAGATTGATGCTATTTCTGAGATTTTTTCGAGTAGAAATGTATGGTGAGGCAGTTGGTATGATACCATTAAAACATGGGATTTATTCCTATTTATTATAAATTGACTACCTTTGCACTTTGAAAAATGTTGAACTAAATAATGTCTCTGCTATGAATTTTACAGGAATCATCGTTGGACTTGCCACATTCTTGGTTATTGGAGTATTTCATCCTATTGTTGTCAAGGCCGAATATTATCTTGGTACAAAATGTTGGTGGATGTTCCTTGTTGCAGGTATCGCATTTTGTGTATTATCAATCGTTGTAGAAAATCTTATTGCATCAACAATACTTGGTGTTACAGCATTCTCATCTTTTTGGAGTATTTTGGAGCTGATACATCAAAAGGAGCGAGTCAAGAAAGGCTGGTTTCCTGAAGGCCCAGGACATAGAAAATAAAGCATATAAACACCACAAGAGGCTGAATAAAAAGATGGAGATGATAACATTTAAAAGTAAATAACGACAAAACAGACTTCTTATTCAGCCTCATTTTCTCGTTGCTTCCGTTCACGTAGAACAGCACCTTAAATGTACTTCGCATAACACAACTTTTTGGTTACAAAATTATGTATCAGCGAGTTATACATTGCTATGCAATATGATGCAGAACTATGAAACGTGACGACACAAAGAAAAATCTTACTCCATTATCGGGTAATGATTAGGCAACCGTTCTATTTCATTACCTTGCGTTTCTTTGCTAAATTGCCATTTCCCGTATTTCCGAGATTTTCTGTGTAATGCATTTATAATCAGTGAAAAATGCACTATTATTCCGATTTCGGTTGATTATTCCATCGTTTTTGAGTAACTTTGTACACCCCAATAGGGAATTTATGCGGACACCCCGATATTGGGGCTTAAATTGTATGTAAAACGTATTATGGCAAACGACTGGAAAGAGCGACTTGGTGTGGTCTATTCAACCAACCCCGACTTTAGATATGAGAGTGGCGCCGAGGAGGAGAGTGTAACCCTTGCCCCACAGCAGCAGAATCTCAAGGTATGGCTCGACCGCCTTAAGGGTGGCCGTGTAGCAACCGTAGTGCGCGGATTTATAGGTGCGAACAGCGATCTTGAGAGCCTCGGTAAGGAGTTGAAGAAGAGTTGCGGCGTAGGTGGCACGGTGAAGGATGGCGAGATTATCATTCAGGGTGACCACCGCGACCGCGTGGTAGAGCTATTAACCAAGGCCGGATACAAGAGTAAGAGGGCAGGAGGATAATCTCGATTGAAAAAGCATACGCTCGACTCTTACATAGATAGATAATTATATAAATAACAAATAAACAACCATGAAAGAGATTTTGAAATACTACAAGGACTTCCCGAAGGAGGGCATTATCTTCGTCGATATCATCCCCTTCATGCAGAACAAGAGAGTCTTCAAGGAGTTGATGAATAGGGTTAAGGTAGCATGCACCACGCCCAATATTATCGCTCCCGAGGCGCGAGGCTTCCTTTTCGCTGCTCCTCTTCTGACCGAGGCCGAGCATGTCGAAAATATCGTTCCTGTACGTAAGAGTGGTAAGTTGCCCTTCTGCGAGGGCGATCTCCGCGAGGTGCTTATCGAGAAGGAGTATGGTAGCGACAAGCTCTACTTCCGTTTGAGCGATATCGCTGCAGGTGTTCCCAACGGTGACACCTTCGAGGTGACAATTCTCGATGATGTATTGGCTACGGGAGGCACAGCCGAGAGCCTTGCCACGGCCCTCAATGCCTTGCGTATCACGAAGGATGGTAAGGAGTATGGCGTGAAGGTCAAGGAGTTTGTCTTCATCGTAGAGATTGAGGAACTGGGGGGTGCAAAACGTCTTGAGAGGCTCGCTCCCGTGCGCTCGATAGCTATAATCTAATATTAGAGCCGAAAGAGAGGAGCAATGTCGGATGTGCTGAAGTGCGATATAAAGTATGTGAGTGGTGTGGGCGAGGTGCGTGCACGCCTCTTCGAGCGCGAGCTTGGGGTGAGGTGTGTGGGTGACTTGCTGATGCGCTACCCCTACCGATATATCGACCGCACACGCATCTTCTCACTGTCCGAGGTTGACGAGTCGATGGAGAGCACCTATGTGCAGCTGCGCTGTCGTGTCATAGGTAAGGGCTACACGGGAGAAGGTAGCAAGCGTCGCCTTGTGGTTGAGGTGACAGACGCCACAGGCTCGGCCGAGTTGTTATGGTTTCACGGCATAAAATGGATAGAGAAGCGCATAGAACTTAATCGCGAATACCAAATCTTTGGCCGACCATCGATATATCGCAACCGCGTAAGCCTTATCCATCCCGAGATAGAGCCCCTCGAGCAAGTACTCTCACGCAAGGTGGAGAGCAGCTTTCAAGGCATCTACTCTACAACCGAGAAGCTATCACAATCGGTATCCGTCAAGGCGATGTACAACATCGTGCAGAATGCATGGCACCTTGTCGCCTCAAGCCCTACAGCATTGCAGGACCCTCTACCCGAGGATATGCGACAGCGTAACGGCCTTATATCTCTGCGCGAAGCCCTCTACAACATACACTTTCCGCAGTCGGCCGAGCAACTGCGACAGGCACAGTATCGACTGAAGTTTGACGAGCTGCTCGGTGTGCAGCTAACCATCCAGGCACGACGCTCTGCACGCCACAGCCGCACCGATGGATTCCTCTTTCCACGTGTGGGCAAGGCCTTCAACACCTTCTATCGCACGAAGCTTCCCTTTGCTCTTACAGGGGCGCAGCAGCGCGTAATCAAGGAGATACGTGCCGACATGGTGTCGGGACGACAGATGAACCGCCTGTTACAGGGTGATGTGGGCAGCGGAAAGACAATGGTAGCCTTCATGTCGATGCTTCTGGCTGTGGACAATGGTTATCAAGCATGTATCATGGCACCCACAGAGATTCTTGCCCGTCAACATTATGCCTCGATGTCGCGCTTTGCCGAGGGGATAGGTGTAAGGGTGGCAATACTCACAGGTGCCTCAAAAGCCAAAGAGCGACGTGCGGCGCTCGAAGGCATTGCTTCGGGCGAAGTAGATATCCTTATCGGCACACATGCACTAATCGAGGATCGTGTGCAGTTCTCCAACCTCGGCTATGTCGTCATAGATGAGCAGCACCGCTTCGGCGTGGAGCAGCGCGCCAAGCTCTGGACAAAGAATGCTCAACCGCCACACATCCTTGTGATGACGGCAACACCCATACCACGCACCCTGGCCATGACGCTCTATGGCGACTTGGAGGTCTCGGTGATTGATGAGTTACCCCCTGGCCGACAGCCCATACGCACCTACCATTACTATGATGCGGCGCGCCTGCGCATGTTTGGGTTCTTACGTCAGGAGATAGCCAAGGGGCGACAGGTATATATCGTCTATCCGCTTATTAAGGAGTCCGAGAAGATGGATTACAAAGACCTATACGACGGCTTTGAATCTATGTCGCGAGACTTCCCACTGCCCCAATATCGCATCACAGTGTGTCATGGCAAGATGAAGCCCGAGGAGAAGGAGGCGGCCATGACGCAGTTTAAGCGTGGCGAGGCGGACATCCTCATAGCCACCTCGGTGATTGAGGTAGGTGTAGATGTGCCTAATGCCACGGTTATGGTTATCGAGTCGGCCGAACGCTTCGGGCTCTCGCAGTTGCACCAGCTGCGTGGTCGCGTAGGTCGTGGTGGCGAGCAGTCCTACTGCATCCTTATGACAGGCGATAAGCTCTCAAAGGAGGGACGCGCACGATTAGATGCCATGTGCGAGACAAACGATGGCTTTAAGCTCTCGGAGCTCGACCTCAAGCTACGCGGCGCAGGCGATATACACGGCACACAGCAGAGCGGCGAGGCCTTTGAGCTCAACATCGCCAACCTCGCTACCGACACACAGATCATGCAGGTTACACGCGACGAGGCACTTCGTATTCTGAAGCATGATCCACGTTTAGAGCTCCCCGAGCATATGCCCCTTAAGGAGCTGCGCGAAAGACATTACAAGCGTGAGCACATAGATTTTTCCGATATATCGTGATAGAACACCAAGAAAATCGTTATATTTGTAATCCATTAACCCGTAAAATAGATATAGATATATGGCATTGATAAGATGTAAGAAGTGTGGCAACCTCGCCTCGAGCAAGTCGAAGGCATGCCCAGCTTGCGGTGAGCCTATAGCAAGCATCGAGAGCACAACTATGGTTTCCGAGACTACAGCAACACCGGCAAACGCCCCTGTGAGTGCCCCTCGCACCCTCAACGATATTATTGCCGAGCGCAACAAACACACAACACTCAACGATACACACGCCGCCGAGGAGCCTGTTGCGGAGACTACCCCCGACGTGCACCCCATACCCGAGGCTACGATCCAAAGCACGGAGTCTGCACACGAGGAGGAGCCAATCAATGAGCGTCAGCAGATGATGCTCGAGGACATGGAGGCCGAACTTGCACACTCGACAACGACAATCAAGGGACTAAAGCTATTCCTAACCATAGCTCTCATTCTGCTTATTCCCGCAGCAATACTCTCGATAAGCTGGGGCCTGAAGGTTAAGACAATCAAGGCGGATTACGCCATCGTGCAGTCGGCACGTCAGCTCTTCGAGGAGCAAAACACCTTGTTGCAGCGCGATGCCGAGAGCCTTGTTGCCGAGCTTGAGGCTCTCAAGGATAAGAACGACACAATGCTTATGAAGTATCAGGAGGCAGTGGTGATGCTTGAGCAGCTACAAAAGGAGAAGACATATAACTATAACCAGTTAGCCAAGTATAAGCGCGAGGTGGAGACCCTGCGTGGTGTGATGAAGGGATATCTCCGACAGATAGACTCACTGAACACTATCAACAGCAACCTTCAGGCGCAGAACGTAGCCTACAAGAAGGAGATATCTACGGCACAGCTACGTGCTGACGTGGCCGAGGAGAAGGCCGAGGAGATGAATACGAAGATTCGTATCGGTGCTGTTATACGTGCCAGCGGCATACGCATCGAGGCGCTGAACAACCGTAGTAAGGAAGTGAAACGCATACGCCAGGCTACGCGCCTGCGTGTGGACTTCGAGCTTACGGCAAACGAGCTTGCCGAGCCCGGTGAGAAGAATATATATATATGTATAACGGGTCCTGATGGCTACTGCCTCGCCTCCGACCCCATCATAGCCTTCCCCTTTGAGGGTGAGGAGATGACCGCCTCAGCAACACGTAAGGTCGATTACGAAAATCAGTCTGTACCCGTAAGCATCTTCTATGATGGCGCCGCCTTTGAGAAGGGTACCTACAAGGTGGACATCTACATCGACGGTCGCCACAGTGGATCGCAGGAGCGTTATTTCGAGTAGTAAGATTTAAGCAACAAGAGATAAGTAACATTACAATATTATGAAGAGGTTTTTTATTATCATCATTGCATGCGTGATTGCATGTGTGGCCTGTGAGACTGGTAATGGCGAGAGAGAAAGGCTGTTCACCCTCACTACGCCTACAACTATTCATGTAGGCTATGAAGACGATGTGTGTACAATAGGCTACAAGCTTAACAACGTTGTTGAGGAGGCTTCGATTGAGGCATATAGTGATGAGGATTGGATTACAGCATTTGCTTATACGGAGACCACTATCAACTTCCATGTTACACGCAATAGAGATAAGCAGCCACGCACCGCGATAATCTATATCGACTATGGCTCTCAAAGCACATCTGTTGAGGTTATCCAGGCGGCAAACGATGCAGATATTGATGTAGATTTTGACGCCAAGGACTTTGGTGGCGAATATTATGGCTTGCTTGGTGTCAATAACTACCGTTATCATGTACGTGTGGCCGATGTCGAGCTTGATAGTAGAGATGATGCTCCTAATGCAACGTACTACTACTTTGATATCTTTTCCAATAGACGAGGTGCTGCGGAGCCAATACTTCCGAATGGCACCTATACGGTAGATCAGAGTAGTTCAACCGACGTAGGTACAATATCGGCGGTCTATAGCATGATGCGCACAAATGATGAGTCGGGCGTGAAGCTCTCGGAATTGCCTATGACTATGGGCTATGCTACGGTTACGGATAATAGGTTTGAGGCTATGATATATCTTGCCGATGGCTCGTCGCACTATATTCTCTACAATGGAGAATTGAAGCTTGACAACCATGTCTATACTCCGGAATATGGCAGCAATCTTACAGAGGATTTGATCTTTGCACATGATGATAGCATAATGCGTCTTTACTATTATGCCGATAGGTATGGTATGGGCTGTAGCTATTGGTCTGTGGATATGATGGAGAGTATCAATCCGCTTGAGGGCAACTACTTCACCATTAACATCCTTACCGACGAGGTTAGCAAGGAGCCTACATCTATTTTAGGCACCTATACCGAGACTTCAGACCTCGACCTTAAGGCGAACCACTTTATCTCGGGTGTGGTTGAGAATAATAAGCACCTCTTCTCATTCTATGAGCTTGCTGTCAATGATTATTTAGGCACATCCTCTTATGCGCCCATCGTAGCAGGAACGATAACTATCGAGGCCGATGATATAAACACATATGTGACCATAGACACGGTTGATGACCGAGGAAATAAGGTGCAGGGAACGTTTAATTGTAGCGTCATAGAGCTCTATGATTACTCTACATGGTAGCTAATAACATAAAATATAATATTATGAATCTATTCAAGTATTGTTTTGCAGCTCTTGCTGCGTGTTTTACACTGGTGTCATGCGAGAATATTATCGGTGGCAACGAGGAGCTTATTGTTACACCCGAGGAGGGTGCTCTTCTTGAGCAAACGGTTGAGGCTACGGCTATCACTGCCGAGGCCGTAACCTTCACCACAACAGGTGCTTGGTCATCAGAGGTTGCACCCTCTGCAACCAAGGCATCGCAGCCCATGTGGCTCACCGTCACTCCCGACCATGGCGATAAGGCCGATACCTATACCGTGGAGTTTGTACTTGAGGCCAATGAAGATACCGAAAGCCGCACCGCCAATGTCACCATTACGTGTGGCAATAAAAGCTTTACGCTGACTATCACACAGTTGGGCGCAGAGGCCCCCACAGATGACCCCACGGATGACCCCACAGACGACCCCACAGATGACCCTACAGATGACCCTACAGATGACCCCTCGCAGGGGGACCCCACGGGCGTGGAGTATGAGAAATATGTGAAGAGCATAAAGTACGACTTTGTCTGCTACGATGGTGATGAGGATCATGAGGAGCTGTTGTTCTCGTACGACGAGTATAACCGCGTGGTAAGCGTTAAGATGACGGAGAAGCGTCGTAGAGAGGAGAGTGATTTGACCTACATATCAACCTATAACTTCGACTACAGCGTTGCGGGTCAGATTTATATGACGAGAGTAACGGAGGGTGATGACGATGAGGAGGATGATGAGTATGATACGATAATCAAGTTGGATGATCAGGGTCGAGTAATATCGTACAAGGGATATTCATCCGAAGAGGTAGGCATACGATATGCCGAAGATGGCCATATTATGGGCTACTATGCCGTCAACGGCCATGCTGATGATAGGGTAGATTTCATCTATACCGATGGTTTGTGGTCAGGCATGGGATATTATGACGATGGCGTGCTCGAAAGTGAGGATATGGAGTACTTCCAATACATGTATGTAAATCGTTATCCCAACGATAAGATTAATATCGACCTTAACATGTTCATAATGAACAATGAGCTGAATAACTTCGGCTATGACCCCTTGGTGGCAACACTGATTAACTTGCGCCTGTGCGGTAAGTTCTCTGACTGCCTGATGGAGATTGGCGGTAGTTGGATGGAATTAGCAGACGAAGTCCACGAGATGACATCAGAGTGGCTTACAACGCCCAATAATAGAATCCCATTCTCATATACGACAGTACGTGTTGATAGCCCTGAGACGGGTGACCCTGTGGTGTGGACCTTCGATGATAAGGGATGCCCGCTGACGGCTACCGTAACGGCACATTATCAGGAGTATAAGGCTGAATATGAGCTTATTGTTGGTACAACAGTCACAGATGAATATACCGACTTTGATCCCGAGACAGGCAAGGAGGTTACGTATAAAATTTATGATTACACCTGGAGTGATACGACATATACGCCCACATCGAATAAGTGGGATTGTCCATCTACTTTCACGGTAACCTATGTCGAGTAATCAAGTTGAATTCTTATATTTGGAGAGTGGGTGGCTAAAAAGTAAAATAGTCACCCGCTTTTTGTTTGGAGGAGAAAGGAGAGTGGAAAGTGGAAAGAGCAAAGATGAAAGTGAAAGGAGAAAACGGAAAACGGAAAACGGAAAACTAAAGATTATTAAGGATAATTAAGGGATATTAATGGTTTTTGCACGGCAAAAACAACTTTAGTTCTCCTTAATACGCTTTAGTAATCTTTAGTTCACTTTGCTTTCTCCTTTCTGCTTTCTCCTTTCAATCCCAAGCATAACGCAGCAGTTCGCCATTTTCACCATGTGCGTAGGCCGTGGAGCTGTCAAAATGGATGAAGAGCAAGGCTTGCGAACTTCGAAAAACCGCAGTTTACTAATCGTAAATGAGGATTTTGAGAAGGAGCGTAACGCAGCAGTTCGCCATTTTCACAACTCCTATGTAAAGGATTGCATCTCTATAAGATGCGCATAAATACCTCCACGCTCCAAAAGCTCCTGATGTGTACCCTCCTCGGCTATGCGACCTTGGTCAATAACATAGATGCGGTCGGCATTGTATATGGTGCTTAAGCGATGTGCAATAACAATAGAGGTACGACCCTCAAGCAGACGCGTAAGTGCATCCTGCACTAACTTCTCGCTCTCGGTGTCGAGGGCCGATGTAGCCTCATCGAGAATGAGAATCTCGGGGTCCTTAAGCACAGCGCGGGCAATGCTCAAGCGCTGACGCTGACCTCCCGAGAGCTTTGTACCTCGGTCGCCAATATTTGTCTGGTAGCCCTCAGGGCTATCCATGATAAAGCCATGGGCATTAGCAACCTTGGAGGCAGCAACAACCTCCTCGTGTGTAGCTGTGGGACGACCCATAAGGATATTACCCTCGATGCTATCGTTGAAGAGTACGGTCTCCTGCGACACGATACTCATGCACTTGCGTAGCGACTCCTGCTTAAACTCCCTCACAGACTTACCATCGAAGAGTATATCTCCGGCCTGCACGTCGTAGAAGCGAGGTACAAGCTCGCTCAATGTAGATTTACCACCTCCCGACGGGCCGACAAGAGCAATAGTCTCACCCTTACGTATCTTGAGGTTCACACCAGCGATAACCTCCCTCTCGCCATCGTATGAGAAGTGCACATCGCGCAACTCTATAGACTCCTTCAAGCCCTCAAACTCGCAAGCATCATCACGATCCTCCACCTCACTCTTGGCATCTATAAGTGCGAAGATACGCTCTCCGGCAGCAACACCCTGATTGATGTTGGCAAACTGATCGATAAACGAGCGCAAGGGGCGCGTAATCTGCGAGAAGGCAGCGATAAAGGCGATAAAGCCGGCACCACTCACCACACCACTATCCACAAGCGTACCTCCAAAGACAAGGATAACGGCTACAGCCGTGATACCCAGGAACTCACTCATGGGCGAGGCGAGCTGCTGACGACGAGCCATAGAGATTATGAGGCGTGTAAAGTCGCCATTGAGCCTCTTAAACTTATCGATGATAAATCCCGAGGCATTATAACCCTTGATAATCTTTATGCCCGAGAGCGACTCGTCAAGCACCGAGACCATATCTCCCATACGCTCCTGTCCGCGCTTGGCAGGGTGACGCAACTTCTTAACGATGCTACCAATAATAACACCCACGATGGGTAGGAAGATAACGGCAAACAATGAGAGCTCCCACGATATGCCAATCATCAACGTGAGGTAGCCAACGATAAGGAAGGGATCGCGGAAGGCTACCTGCAAGGTGTTGGTGATGCAGTACTGCACAACCATAACATCCTGCGTAATCTTCGACATGATATCTCCCTTGCGCTGCTCACTGAAGAAACCCACGTTCATCTTATCCACAACGTGTGAGAACATCGTATTGCGCATGCGCTGTACAGTCGTGGCACGCAGCTTCTCAACAGTCATCGCCGCAGCATATCTGAAGAGGTTGCTCAACAGGTTCATGACTACGGTAACACCTCCCAACAACGCAAGAAAGCGCACCTGACTGAAGGCTATATCGCCAAACATCAAGCCATATAGATAGCAGAGTAACGTATTAAAACCCTCCTGATTGAGCTCAATGGCGGGTAGCGTAGCGATATACTCATAATGAAAACCACCATCCGAGGAGAACATGGCGTTCAGGATGGGAATAATCATCGCATAGTTAAACGTATTGAAGAGCGCGTGTAACGCTGCAAAGAAGAAGTAGCGTATCGTGTATCGGCTTAAAGGCTTGGCAAAGCCCAAGAGCCTAAAATAGGTCTTAATCATTATCTGTTATTTTACATTTTACCCTCCTCGGCATACTCCTTAATGCTCTGCTCGAAGTGCTTCAATGTGTCGTCCATAGACATAAAAGACTTACCGCCTGCGGCATTCTTATGTCCGCCACCCGAGAAGTAACGCTGTGCAAAGACATTGACATCTATATCACCACGTGAGCGCAACGACACACGGATAAAGTCGGCATGCTCGGTAAACATTGCCGATATCTTCATCTTCTTGATAGTCAATGGATAATTCACAAAGCCCTCAGAATCGCCCTGCTGGAACCAGAAACGACGCATCTCACCTGCCGTGAGCGACATGTGTGCTACCGTACCATTGTGGAATATCTTCATCTTGCGATTGATGACATAACCAAAGAGACGAGCACGACCCTCGGTAAACGAGTTATAGACATTGTTATGTATAGTCGGGATGTTTATCTCCTTTGAGGCAAGTATCGAAACCATGCGGAAGAGGTCGGCATTGACCGTCGAGAAGGCAAAGTTACCCGTATCGGTCATCATACCCACGAAGAGATTCTCGGCCATTGCGCGTGTAATCTTCTCGGCACCATAGATAGCCTCGATAATAAGTGCTACGAGGTAGCTGGTGCTTGACGCTTCGGGGTAGCTGAACATCAAATCATACTCATCTGGAGCATCGAGGTGGTGGTCTATCAATACACGTGCAGCCTTCTGGTTCTCGTCTAAAAGTTCCTGCAGAGCATCAAGGCGAGAGAGCGTGTGAAAGTCTAGACAGAAGATAATATCGGCCGAGCGCACAACAGTAGCTGCAGTCCCATTATTGTCATCCTTAAATATCACGATATTCTCTATTCCGGGCATAAACTCCAAATAGTATGGATAACGATTGGGGAGAATAATAGTCACCTCATGTCCTTCACCTCGCAACCTTTCGGCCCAAGCTAACGACGAGCCGATAGCATCGCCGTCGGGGTTCGTGTGGGATAGTATCACCATGCGCTTCGGAGTAGAGAGCATCTTCTTCAACTCCTCAATCTTGCTTATTGCCACCTGCATAACAGTAACTTTTTTATGCCTTTAATCACGCAAATATACACAATTTAGTGGGAATATCATAAAATACACATATTTTTTCCCATATCCGCCTATCTATTTTACTATGACATACCCCATTACATAGAAAATTTTGTTATTATATATTTTCTTTATATCTTTGTCAGCGGAGCTATATAGCATTTTATCGTGAAAGATATATTGAGATATATTCTTCCTATTGCCGTGGTTGCAATGACCATTTGGTGCAGTACCGAGAAGCCGGTATCTATAGTTGTAGAGAGTCGAACGGAGTGTGCTGCATCAGATGTGATATCATGTTATTTAGATAGTTCCAACAACGAAGAGTCGTTGCTTATTTCGCTACGAATAATATCAACGAGTAGTGTTGTTCATCTACAAAATGCCACGAAAAGAACAAACAATGCTCACAAAAATAACTTTGAATTTACGAAGTCGGGAAAGCTTATCAACAGCTGCATCGAGAACTTCATATATAAAAAATCACTCGTAATAGCCTCGTCGTTTACCAAGCCTGTACATCGGTTGATAAGTCTTGGTAAACTTATTATTTAGCCACAATATACATATCTGTAATTGAGGTTGAATAAAAAGTCTATTTTGAGGTTCTTTACTGTAAAGTGTTATCATCTACTTACGCAGGCTGAATTATCTTGTCAATGGTCAGTACGCCCAAGTACACTCCATCGACTCGAAATTTGCAAGCTTATTTAATAAAATCGAAACAGCTTCTTAAGTAAGCAGCTGGTTTCGCTTCGCAAGCCTGAAACTACATCTTTTTATTCAACCTCCGAAACAAAAAGTGGGGGAATATTTTACCTTTTAGTCACCCACAGTATATACTACATATATAGGTAGTACTGTTTTATGTATAACAAAGTTAAAATAATATAAAAACCATGGAGACAAAATTTACGAGAGTACGCTCTCTCAAAGATATCTTTATATTCTCAATATTTATCATAGCAGGAATTTTGCTTGCTATTATTCCCGAGGCGATGGGTGCCAACATCGGAGGCTACACCCTAATTATCATCGGTGTTATCCTATCCTTCGTACTTAAGAGCGCATACCGCAACAATGCAAGTGGTGTGAACTATCTCCATAGGGAGATAACCTTCAAGCGCGAGGTGAAGGAGTCTTTGGTATCAGCTGTCAAGGCACATCCCGAGAAGATTGTTATCTCGGCAGTTAATGATGGTCAGAGCCTCAAGCTCGAGATATATTACAATAAAAAAACTAACAAGGCTTTTACTCAGCTCTTTGAGTATATACCTCATCAGTATGAGCCATGCACCGATATCTTCGAGTATGAGTTTGGTCGCATAGAAAAACTTATAAAGTAATATGGAGTATGTAATTCTTATTCTATCTTTGGTAGGCATCGTCTTCGGCGCAGATTTTCTTGTCGCCGGAGCGGTGTCTGTAGCCCGAAGATATAGAGTATCCGATTTTGTTATCGGAGCAGCAATTGTAGGCGTAGGAACATCCATGCCCGAGCTTGTCGTTAGCTTCATGGGGGCTGTAAGTGGTAATGCCGATGTTGCTATAGGCAACGTCGTAGGCTCAAACATCTTTAATGTCTTGGGTATTCTCGGTCTTACAGCACTCTTCTTTCCCGTGGCTATCAACAAGAAGGAGATGAAGTTTGAGATACCGCTATGCATCGGTCTGTCGATACTTCTCATGACTCTTGCACTCAACTTTTTTAATAGCACAACACCCTCTATCAGCCGCATAGATGGTATCGTCCTGTTGCTCTTCTTTGTACTCTTTATGTGGTACTCCTTTGCCCGCGATAGAAAGAGTGTAACCACAACGACCGAAGCAGAGGAGATATCTCCGCTATGGCTTGCCGTGGTAAAGATCGTGGGCGGCCTTGCACTGCTTATTACCAGCTGCGACCTCTTTGTGGATAATGCCGTTGTTATAGCCACGTCGTTCGGTGTGGATGAAGCCTTTATCTCACTCACGCTTATTGCCTGTGGCACATCATTGCCCGAATTGGCGGCATCTATCGCTGCGGCGATGAAGAAGAACACAGGACTGGCACTCGGTAACATCGTAGGCTCAAACATCTTTAACATATCGCTTATCCTTGGCTTAAGTTCACAGGTTATGCCTCTCATCTCGTCGGGCATCACCATGGTTGATTACCTTGTGATGATTGCTGCAGCGATGCTGCCTCTGCTCTTTGGTTTGCGTGGTAAGATAGGCCGCATGGGTGGTCTTATGATGTTTATATGCTTTATTATATATAATTGGTATTTAGTGACTAATCAGATGGTTTAAATAGCTGTTTCTTGAATATATAGCAGATTTTAATAAAAATATAATCTGCTTGAAATATTTTTGAAACATCTTTATGGTTACTTTGACGTCGAAAAATTATATAAAGTTATGGAAATACTACAAATCTTTACACTGTTAGGAGCGTTGGGAATGTTCCTATATGGTATGAACCTTATGAGCTCGGGGTTGCAAAAGGCTTCGGGTGATAAGCTGCGCGGATTTCTCTCGGCCATGACCTCTAACCCCTTCAAGGGTGTGTTGACAGGTCTTGGTATAACAACTATCATTCAATCATCGTCGGCAACAACAGTCATGGTCGTGAGCTTTGTTAATGCAGGCTTACTCACCTTGGCTCAAGCCATAGGTGTTATCATGGGTGCCAATATCGGTACTACGGTTACAGCATGGCTTGTAGCGTGGCTCGGATTTAAGGCCGATATATCTATCCTTGCCATACCTCTTATGGCCTTGGGTTTCCTCTTTTCTAACTCGAAAAAGAACCAGCGACAGAATATCGGAGAGTTGATCGTAGGATTCTCTCTTCTCTTCCTTGGTCTATCGTTTATGAAGGAGTCGGTGCCTGATTTGAATGAGACACCCCAGGTTTTGGACTTCGTAAAGACGTGGTCAAGCCACGGCTTTGGCTCGGTGCTTCTCTTTATGGTCTTTGGTACGGTACTTACCTTGGTGCTTCAGTCATCATCTGCAACAATGGCCATCACGCTCATCATGTTGAGCATGGGATGGATACCCTTTAATATGGCTTGTGCCATGGTTCTTGGTGAGAATATAGGTACGACCATCACGGCAAATATCGCAGCCTCGGTAGGTAATACCGAAGCCAAGCGAGCCGCCATGTCGCATACTATATTTAATATGTTTGGTGTAATTTGGGCGTTGATACTCTTCGTACCCTTGCTCTCTCTTGTGGGATCTATTATCGAGCTCTTCGGGCTTCCCAACCCCGCAGCAGAGGGTTTTATGGTGAGTGACCCCACATCTGCAGAGGGTACATCGGCACTCTATGGACTCTCGATGTTACATACTCTCTTTAACACCATCAACACCCTTATTCTCGTATGGTTTATAAAGTATATAGAGAAGGCTGTTAAGTGGATTATCAAGACTCCGAAGAATCATGATAAGGATAGCTTCAGATTGAAGTATATATCGGCAGGCCCTGTATCTACTCCGGAGCTCGCCACGGAGCAGGCCCTCAAGGAGATTATTCACTTTGCTCAAATATCGCGCAACGGACTTGGTTATGCCAATACAGCGATTGCCGAAAGCGAAACGAATAAGTTCGAGGAGCTGCGTAATAAGTTGGTTAAGTATGAGGAGATATCCGACAGAATAGAGTATGAGATTGCATCCTTCCTCAACGATGTATCTATGGGCGATATCAGCGAGATTACATCTATAAGAGTTAAGGCTATGTATAAGATTATAGGTGAGTTAGAGTCGTTGGGTGACTCTGGGGAGGCTATCAGCCGCATACTCTCGCGTAAGAATATACATAAGAAGACCTTTGATGCTGCAACCATCAAGAAACTTCAGAGCATGGTAACCTTGGTAGATAGTGCTTATGAGGCTATGCTCGAAAATCTCGAGGCAGCGGACAATGGTACACTCGAGAATATCTCGAATGCTTATAATGCCGAGGAGCGCATCAATAACCTACGTAATGAGCTTCGTGAGGAGGTTATCGAGGAGCTCGAGGATGGTGGCAAGAACTACCAGACAAGTGTTTACTATATGGATATAGTAAATGAGCTTGAGCGTATGGGTGACTTTATAATAAACATATCACAAGATTTAGAGAGATCATTCCACCAAAACTAACACTTTGGTCGAGCCTTAACACTTTGTTATTATATAAAAATTAGTAACTTTGTGAGGTAAGAAAAGTGTTGGTTATGAGACGAAAATATATCTTCTTTGATATAGATGGCACGCTCAAGGCGGGTGGCTACACAAATGAATATATTCCTCACTCTACGAAGTTAGCCCTTAAGAGGTTACGTGAGGCAGGTCACTTCCTGGCTATAGCTACGGGTCGCTCCGAGGCTATGGCCAGGCATTTTTTTGAGGAGCTTGATATCGAGAATATGGTCAGTGATGGAGGTTATGGCTTGACTATTAATAATAAGTTATTATATATAAAACCTTTAGACAAAGAATTAGTAGTATCATTGGTTGATGAGTGTGAGGCTAAAGGTCTTGCCTGGGCACTGCAAACAGATAACTCGAAGGTGCGTGTAGCTCCCAACTCACACTTCGAGGATATAACACATGATGTCTATATGTCCACACGTATTGTCGAGGGGCTTAATCCTCGTGATTATGAAGATATCTATAAAGTATATATAGCTTGTCCTTCGCCCATAGAGCAGGATTTAGAGAGCCTAAAGAGACTACCGTGGTGCAGATTTCTTCCCGAATATATCTTCGTAGAGCCGGCAGATAAGTCCTATGGCATACGTCGCATCATGGAATACTATGGTGCCGAGGATCGTGATATTGTAGTTTTTGGTGATGGTATCAATGATCTCTCGATGTTTGTCGAGGGGTGGACAAGGATAGCTATGGGTAATGCTTGTGATGAATTAAAGGCTCATGCCGACCTTATAACTACAGATGTGGATAGTGATGGTATCTGGAACGCTTGCGTCGAATTAAAGCTATTCTAAACAGCTTTATATGTAACCTTAAATTTTACCTTAATATATTAAATATTCACCACTGACAATAAAATATTATCAGTGGTGAATATTTATTTTTAAGATTAAAAATAATAAGTAAAAGCTGTACCTATTGCACCTGATTCACCATTATCTATTTTACTATATTGTGTATTTATTTTATAATAAATCTTCCAATCCCAATGTCTTCCCGCACATCCCAATTGTAATACTATAGCGCGAGATGGTACACATAATTGTATTAAATCAGATATATCGCTATTTGTATAAAAATCATAAGCATTAAAATCTCCATATTGACTTTCAAAGCTTATTTTATTAGATAACAAAACTCCAAATTCATAACCAGCTCCAAAATATAAAGAAGTAGTGTTTCCTGTTATCATATTCCAATTTACCAATAGAGGAAAAACCACTTGATTAACCTTTTGTTTTAAGTCTGCTCCACCATAAACATAATTACTCAAGTAATTACTTCCACCATCTTCTCTAAATGAATATGATACTATTTTTGAATAAATTGTATATTGATATTTTACACCGATAGTTGCATTAAACATAGAATCAAATCTACCTAAACGCATAGATAATCCCCATCCTGTAGAAAAACTCTTTAAACCTTCAACAGACCCCTCTAAACCAAATGTAATAAATGGGGATTTTTTACTATTTGTTCGATTTAAAGCATAACTATTATTTTGCGAATAATAACTATTACTAACTGTATTAGAGTATTTTTCGAATTGTATAAACTTATTAAATACCTCTATCTCTTGATCTATCTCATTTATTTTTTTATTATCAACTTCTATATTTGACTCTATACTTTTAAGTTCTAACCAATTTAGATTATATGAGTCATCATTGTATATATTTTCATATGTAGTTTTTGAGAATTTTTTATTTTTAAGTTGTTCTAACCTTTGATTCCAAATGTTAATTTTTCTCTGACAATCCTCATCAGACATAACACGCTTTCTAATACTGTAAGTATCAATATATACATCTGTCGATGGAGCATTAAGTAATCTCCTAATATCTGCTGCACCAATATTCACAGAAGAACCATCTATATACTTTATATTTATGTTACTAAGCTTCATTGTGTCTGCTGAATAATTATAAACAACAGTACCCCAAACACCTCCTCCAGGTTCACCATATTCAACGGGTCCTGTATCCTTACCATTGCAAGTAGCTGTTCCTCGTATCTCACAATACGCAGGGTCATTTACGGCATTATATACAGTACCTGTCCAATATAAATACTTTATAGTTTTTGTAGATTTGTTAATATAACTAAAAGTATAATCACAACCACCTGCAGAATTAGGATAATCTAAATCTGCATATGTTATTTCTATTACTTTTGCAGCATTTTTAGTTGTGGTTGGCTGTATATTATACCATTCGTTATAAATTTTATCAGCTTTAGCCTGTTCTTGTAATTTTATAGCTGTAACTAAAGAATCTCTTATATCAGGTAAACGTAATTTAAGAGCTTTATAATAGTTTAAGCTATCCATACACTCCTTTGTGCAAACATCAACAGAACTATCTAACTTATTTTTTAAACTATCTGATTTATATTTTAAAATTTGACGTTTTGCATCCAAATTTTTCTTATGCTGAAAAATTTGAGAATTTGTATCTTGAAGATTAGTATTATCTTGAACATCACAACTATTTAATACCCATAGCTTTTCATTATATTCTACAATATATGCATTAAAATCTTCTTGCTTATTGGTATTTGTATATCTTAAAACATGTAAAGATTGAGGCTTTTTAAGCTTCTTAACTTTTACATCACTTACATCTATTAAATCT
>JAZNFC010000057.1:0-12387 GCA_045588935.1 Alistipes sp.
TACAGAGATAATGGCAGAATTGAACTATAAAGGGTATCCAATACCCCTCCCCGGCCTTCGGGGGGGGGGTATTTCATTGATAATCAGTGAGTTATAAATAATAAACTAAAATTCAAACAATTATGAAACGATTATTTACACTTCTTGTCCTATTGTTGGCACTATGTGTATCGTCATGTTCGTATGACGACACGGCTATTTGGAACGAGTATAACAACCTTGAGGAGCGTGTTACAGCCCTCGAGAAGTTATGCAGCGAGATGAACACAAATATCGAGGCTCTCGAGACTTTGCTCGAGGCTCTCAACAAGGGTACGACCATCTCCGATGTATCGGAGATAAAGAGGGATGGCAAGGTTATCGGCTACACCATCTCGTTTAGCGATGACAATGAGATAACCATCTACCACGGCAAGGATGGCAAAGATGCAGATAATATTAGCGGCGCTATCCCCGAAATCGGAATTGCCAAGGATACGGATGATATCTACTATTGGACTATCAATGGCGAGTGGCTACTCGACAAGGATGGTAATAAGGTTAGCGCCCAGGGTAGTACAGGTGCTGATGGCAAGGATGGTGTAGATGGCGCTGATGGCAAGGATGGTGTAGATGGCAAGGATGGCATCACGCCACGACTGAAGATTGAGGATGGCTATTGGTATGTGTCGTATGATGGCGGCGATACTTGGGAGGAGATTGGTCGTGCCACGGCCGAGGTTGATGGCGACAGTGGCAATGGCGGTTGCCTCTTTGAGAGTGTCACCTACGATAATGATTATGTATATTTCACCCTTTCGGATGGCACAACATTGGCCCTGCCTCGTAAGAAGAGCTCTGCAGTAGCGTCGGAGAGGAACAAGATTTACTACACCACGACCGACGGTAAGAAACTCTTCCCACAACATAGCGAGCCCAAATATTTTGGTGCTATTATCGTATCTAATATCTATAAGGATGGCATAGGTGTTATTACTTTCGATGATGAGGTAACATTGATTGGAGGTTCTGCATTCTCGGGCTGCAGCAGCCTGACAAGTATAACTATCCCCGATAGCGTAACTGAGATTGGACATGGGGCATTCAAGGATTGCACCAGCCTGACAAGTGTAATCATCCCTGATAGCGTAACGACGATTGGATGGGGTGCATTCGAGTATTGCAGCAGCCTGACAAGTATAACTATCCCCGATAGCGTAACGACGATTGGAGAGCATGCATTCTATGAGTGCAGCAGCCTGACAAGTGTAACAATCCCCGATAGCGTAACAACGATTGGAGATTATGCATTCTATAGGTGCAGTAGCCTGACAAGCATTAATATCCCCGATAGCGTAACGACGATTGGAGGTTCGGTATTCTGTGGTTGCAGCAGCCTGACAAGCATTAATATCCCCGATAGCGTAACAACGATTGGAAGTTATGCATTCCGATATTGCAGCAGCCTGACAAGTATAACAATACCCGATAGCGTAACGGAGATTGGAGGGGGTGCATTCTATGAGTGCAGTAGCCTTGAGAGTGTATATTGTAAGCCCACAACACCGCCAAGTATAGACTATAGTGTCTTTGATGTCAACGCCTCGGGCCGTAAGATTTATGTACCTGCGGAGTCGGTAGTGGCATATCAAACAGACGAATGGTGGAGTGACTATGCCGATAGTATCGTAGGCTACAATTTCGAGTCAGGTGAGGTGTTTGAGCCCACTACCCCATATAATAACCAAATTTGGTACACCACTACCGATGGTATGGAATTCAATCCTCATGATGTGACGGTCTTTGGTGCTAATCTTATCGATAATACCTATGTCGATGGTAAGGGCGTTCTTCTTTTTGATGGCGATGTAACAGAGATTGGAGAGAAGGCATTCATTATGTGCAGCCGCATGACAAGTATCGCCATCCCCGATAGCGTAACGGAGATTGGATATGGGGCATTCGGAGTCTGCAGCAGCCTGACAAGCATCACCATCCCCGATAGCATAACGACGATTGGAGATTCTGCATTCGCTAATTGCAGCAGCCTGACAAGTATCGCCATTCCCGATAGCGTAACAGAAATTGGAGCGTGGGCATTCTATGATTGCAGTAGCCTGACAAATATAACAATCCCCGATAGCGTAACGGAGATTGGAGAGGCTGCATTCAGTGGTTGCGACAGCCTGACAGAGTTTAAGGGTAAGTTTTCATCTGAAGATGGACGTTGCTTGATTATCGATGGAACACTGAACTCATTTGCTCGTGCGGGAGTTACCGAATATACTATCCCCGATAGCGTAACGACGATTGGAGATTCTGCATTCGATAGTTGCAGTAGCCTGACAAGTATAACAATCCCCGATAGCATAACAGAGATTGGAAGGAGTGCATTCGCTCTTTGCAGCAGCCTGACAAGTATAACAATCCCCGATAGCGTAACGGAGATTGGAGAGACTGCATTCTGGAGTTGCAGCAGCCTTGAGAGCGTATATTGTAAGCCCACAACACCGCCAAGTATAGGCGATGGTGTCTTTGATAACAACGCCTCGGGTCGTAAGATTTATGTACCTGCGGAGTCGGTGGAGGCATATACAACAGCCGAAGGTTGGAGCAACTATGCCGATAGTATCGTAGGCTACGACTTTTAGTAGTTTCGAGCAATAATACATCGTGGGTGACTAAAAAGTAAAATAGTCACCTACGTTTTTTTGGAGGCTAAAGAGAAGAGCAAAGAGCAAAGAGCAAAGAGCAAAGAGCAAAGTGGAAAGAGCAAAGTGGAAAGAGCAAAGTGGAAAGAGCAAAGAGCACAAAGTGATGGGCTAATATGAGCTGCTATGAGCTAATCACATATTACCTTATCGAAGCTCTTTCCTCTTTTATTGTCTTGATATGAAATTAGGCTGGATGGATAGTACTTGGATGTACATTCCATTCAGCCTAATGATTGAAAGGCCGCAGATGCTGCCTTATCACAACAAATTAAGGTACCGGGTCATACCCCGACCCTCCCCACGGATTACAACGCAATATTCTCCAAATGGCAAGCGCCAAGCCCTTAATAGGACCATGCTTGCGCAGCGCCTCGATAGCATACTGCGAGCAGGTGGGCGTAAAACGGCATGAGGGTGGCTTAAGTGGCGAGATACCAAGCTGATAGAAGCGTACAAGAAGTATGAGAGGATAGGTAAGGATGCGCCTAATGGCGCTTCGCAACCTCGGCCAAAATGCGGGTGATGGCATGATCCAATGTTTTGTAGGGTAAGACCTCTTTAGCGGAGTAAACAAGAGCCATATCTATGGAGAGACCATGCTCGGCAAAGGTGTGCAGAGTCTCACGATGCAGACGATAGGCCTCCTTGGTGCGACGACGCAGAAGGTTACGCTTATTGGCTCGCTTATGGAAGCGCTTGGGTACGGAGAAGAGCACCTCGACATTGGGCGTGGCACTCTTCTCAATATAGACCATATAACGATAGGGATAGATGAAGCCCGACGCACCATCGTTGAAGAGGCGACGTATGGCTGCAAGAGAGCGCAGGCGCTCTGCCTTGGCAAGTCCGAGAGGCTTCATAGGTTGCATATAGCTACTCGCTCTTCTTTACTGTACGGGTACGAGTCTTCTTCTGCAGCTTCGACTGCTGCACACGGATAAACTCCTCCTTATCGCCATTCTCGCGAACCTCAGCATCGGCAATCTCCTTGCCCTCCAAGAGCTTACCACAATAGATATCCAGAGCCTTGACCATTGAGGGTGCCTCGGGCGTGGGTGCCGAAACCTTAACATGAAGACCCGCATCCTTTGCAGCACGTAAGGTAGCATCACCAAAGGTGGCAATAACGGGAAGGCTCTCCTTGTCGAAGCTCTCAACAAGCGTCTTAACATCGGCAGGCGAGTAGAGAGCGATAATATCATACTCCGCAGGCTTAATATCCGACATATCGGCAGCCACGGTGCGGGCAAAGACCACGGGTGTAACCTTGAGCTTGAGCTTGGCAAGAGCCTCGGGAAGCTCGGGCTTATAGGGCTCGGTGAGCGCCAACATAAACTTCTCGTCCTTATGCTTCACGATAAGCTCCAACAACGAGTTGAAGGTTCCATCAGCAAAGGCTATCTTACGCTTGCGATAAACAATATATTTCTGCAGGTAGAGAGCTACAGCCTCCGTATTACAGATATACTTCATCGTCTCGGGCACGGTGATACGAGCCTCCTCGCATATACGGAAGAAACTATCAATCGTGGTGCGCGACGAGAAAATCATCGTCGTGTGATCGAGAATCTCACTACGCTGGGCACGAAACTCCTTGAGCGACACTCCAACAACACGTATCAAGGGATGATAGTCCACCCCAAGTTTGTACTTATTAGAAAATTCATGAAAGGGAGACTTCTCAATAACAGCCGGACGGGGCTGCGATACCAAAATTTTCTTTACGTTCAAAGTTCTGTCAGTTATTACTTTATTACAAAATCCGCAATCACGCACACATTACAAGCTTTACGCAAATATAACTTCCAAAATCCACATCTGTAATACAGCAACTTACACGCACATTACACAACAATACGCTCGCATAACACGCGCAGCAAAAAGCTTAATGGCAACAAAATTGCGGTGCAAAGGTACAAAATCCAATAGAAAATCGAAATTTTTTTTCCAACAAAGAATAAAAAAGTATCCTTCAAATATAAGATGATGAGCAATATTGTGGTAATTATCAACAAGTTGGATGCCACAGCAAATTTTGCGATATCGGCAACTAACCACGCTGCAGCAAAAGGATAGACGATAACCACCGTGCGCACAAAATTCATATATCCCGAGGCTGCAAGAGAGCCCATAGCACCGAAGTTGGCCACCCATGCCACAACGATATGTAACAGATAGAACCAAGCGAAAAAGAGCAGTGCCACAGCAAGCGATGCAAGATGCACAACAAGACTCCACCCTACACTGATACTCTCCAGTGACACCATGCCATCGAGAAGTCGAACGACAACCAATGAGATAAGCACCAGGCCAATACTTGCAGCAACCTGCTTAAAGCGCGCCAAGGGTAGCTCACCACCCTCAAAGACCATGCGCTGCTCACTCTGCGACGTAAAGATTCCTCCCCAGATGCCTCCGATAAACCTCCAGCTATGCAACAACATATATAGGTAGAGCAAAAGCGTTGCCACGACCAACAGCTGATAGACCGGCATCTCCATAAGTGTCACCGTGGCTGCATCCACACTATCACTCACGCCAAGCACCGACCCATCACCGAAGATATCCTCGGCAACGGCCTCGCGATAGCCACCATCATTCATCGGCTCACCCGCGCCAAGCGATGACCTGCGACCAAAGAGCTCACGCGGGGTAGCTGCATGCCATCCCGACTCGATATAATCCTTGAGCGTCATACTATTCATCGTTACGTTTGAGTGTTACTCGTATGGTCGTACCATGCCCCAGCTCGGAGCGTACTACAGCAATCTTACCACTATGATACTCCTCGATAATGCGGCGAGAGAGCGAAAGACCCAAGCCCCAACCTCGCGTCTTGGTCGTATATCCAGGCTCGAAGATGCGTGTCCAGTTGCCCTTGGCAATGCCCCTACCCGTATCACTCACGTCAACATAAACAGTACGCTCATTCTCGCCCACCTCGACATCTATAGTACCATTACCCTGAATGGCGTCCAACGCATTCTTAAGCAGATTCTCAATCACCCACTCGAAGAGCGCTGCGTTGATATCCACACTTATAGGCGCCATGGCCAGACCATTGTAGTTTATCGTCACGTTGCGAGGTATCCGACGACGGAAGTACATAACCGTATCGCCCACAACCTCGTTGATATTCATCTTCGTGAGCTGCGTCTCGGAGCCTATCTTCGAGAAGCGATCGACAATCTTCATCAGGTGAGCCAAGTCCTTCGACATTTCGTCCACAGCCATCTGATCTACGGGCTGACTACGTAAGTACTCCAACCAGCCGAGCAACGACGATGTCGGCGTACCCAACTGATGTGCCGTCTCCTTGGCAAGACCCACCCATACACGATTCTGCTCGTTCTGCTTGGTCGAGGAGAAGGCTATATAGGCAAAGGCGGCAAAAATAAAAATGATAACCAGCTGAATATAAGGAAAGAGGGTCAATGCCTTACTATGAGCACTCGACACCAGACCCTCATAGTCGGTTGTGCCATAGTAGATCGTGAGCACCGTCTGTCGCATCATACCATAAGCTACCGAAAGCGGCTTATTCGTCTTGCTCATACGCATAATCTCGGCACGCAACAACTGCGGATTATTCACCACCTCCGACGGAAGATTCGTAACCCAGACGTTAAGTCGCTCATCGGCAATAATCAACGGCACGTTGGTATGTTCGGCAAGCTTATACAGCAGCTCATGATTATAGACCATCTGACCACCAATATTCGTCGAGCGCAAGATATCCTCCCACATCTCCACAGCATTACGCTCATTACGGCGCAGCTGAGCTATGGCAAGTTCATCCTCATGCTTCATCTCGGTAGAGATACTCCACGTATAATAGACCGACAACAAAGCCAACACCAACGCAACGGCAATAAACACCGTGCGACGACCAAGTGACAAGTAGCTATAGGCGATATTTATACGAGGCAGTTTCATGCTAAACGATTAGTGCATTTCGAGGTTTTGCTCACGAAGAATACGCTCATACTCCTCCCCATTAAGAAGCAACTCCACAGCAGCATTCACCAACTTATCCTCCACGGCAGCATGCTCCGCCACACCACGACTATAGGCATGGCGCAAGATGATATCGGCATTCAGTGCATCCATAATCTCCGAACGATAAGTCTCCATATTTGACATCTTATCATCCGGTATAAGTGCCTCAAGTGCCGATATAGCCTCACCCATCTCCTCGTCGTAGAGTTCATCGTTGACAGACTTTTTCAAGGCATTGAATGCCTTGCGTGTATCCGACTCATAAGGCACATCGCGCTCCTCAACAAAGCGACAAAAATCGGCATAATCCTCATCCGTAATCGAAAAAGTGCGCACATCTATCTGCTGCAGACCATGCTCACGCATATACTTATCGGCCCAATCCTCCATATACCCCATGGCATAGAGCGTAAGAGCAAAGCGGCTGACATACTCCGGCTCATGCTTCACATCAGGGACAATGCCTCCACCATCATAGACCTTACGACCTGCGCGAGTATGATACTCCGAAATCAACGAGTCGGGGAGTGTCGTAGCACGTGGAGAGCCATCCACAGAGGTGTAGTCACGCGACTGTATGCAACGACCCGAGGGGATATAGTACTTCGCCGTAGTGTACTTCAGATAGGTATTATAACCGAGGTGACGAGTACCCTGCACCAAGCCCTTACCATAGGTGCGCTGACCCATAATCACCGCACGGTCAAGATCCTGAAGTGCTCCGGCCAAAATCTCCGAAGCCGAGGCTGAAGAACCCCCGACAAGCACCACAATAGGTATATCGGGCAACAATGGGTTATGGCGCGTGGTATAGTGGTGCAACGATGACGAGTCGCGACCCATAATCGAAACTATACGCTCTCCGCGTGGCACAAACAACGAGGCGATATCTACAGCCTCTTGCATCACGCCACCGCCATTCGAACGATAATCGAGAACAAGTCCACGTAACGTATCTCCAACCGACATAAGCTCCTCAACAGCACGACGCACCTCATCGTAGCTACCCTCGATAAAGTCCGTATGCGAGATATAACCTACACCGTCACGCAAAATTCCGCTATAACCAACACTCGGAATAGCTATTCTACGGCGACGTAGCTGCAGTGTATCGCAGGAGCCATCCATATTGTGTTCGACAACAACCTCGACATCCGTGCCGGGCTCTCCCTTTAGGCGACGGCTAACCTCCTCGGTTGTCGCACCCTTCATATCGCGCCCATCAATAGCCAATATCTTATCGCCAATCTTCACGCCTGCCATATCCGAAGGTGTACCCTTATATGGTTGCGCAAAGAGCACATAATCACCACGCTTACGTATCAGCGAGCCGACACCGCCATAACGTCCCGTAGTCAACATTTCGAAGGACTCCATATCCTCCTCCGAGAAGTATTCGGTATAGGGGTCCGTCACAGACAGCATGCCCTGCGAGGCCGATTTCAACAGATTCTCGGCAGTAACCTCACGCACATAGCCACGCTCCATCTCACGCATCATGTTGGCAAGAATCTCAATAGACTTACCAAGCTCAAAATCACGCGAGTGACGCTCCTCATGCTGTGCCATAGCCACGCCATGCACAAACACAAGCACAAAGGCAAGCAGCACATCACGCCAACACCTCGCTCTATTTACCCTCTCCGTTATCACCATCTCTCTCAAAGCGACTATTATAGTGGTACTGCTCAATCTGATAGGCTATACGCGCCGTAGAGCGTCGTATGCCCGAGAGCTCCACGCCCTCCTCCGTCATACGCACCTCAATCTCATCCTCCAACATAAACCATAGACGACGAAAGATGCTGCGCGCACCATAAATCAGCATATCGCCATTCTGACGCTTAAACTCATAGCCATAGAGCGACATAGCATTATCTATGCGCACTCTATCCTTAACAATATCTACGCCACGCACCACACGACGCATATATCCGAACTTCGGATAGAAGAGCGCAAGAGCAATAACCACAACTATAAGCATCATGCCCTCACGGCTACCAAAGTGCAGACGCAACATATCGACATAGCTCATACCGGCAAACTGATACTCGACACTCTGGCGATACCACATCAATGCCGCTATAAGAACGCACAGCAACAACAAATATTTCAGCGAGCGAACAATATATCTCATAACCATCAACTATTTAGCAATATTCTCAACAGCACTTGCCACCTGCTCCATCAACCATCGCGGCGTAGATGTGGCACCACATATACCGACACTCGCCACGCCCTCGAACCACGCAGCATCTATATCTGCAGCCTCTTCGATATTGTAGCAGCGGCCATTCGCCCTACAACACACATCATAGAGCACACGCCCATTCGAGGACTTCTTACCACAGACAAAGAGCACGACATCGACACTTCGCGAAAACTCGGCAAGCAACGACTCCCGGCCTGCCACACGACGACATATCGTATCGTCGATAATCACCTGCGAAGCATCATGCGACTTACGACGCAACTCCTCAGCCATAGAATTAAAGAGAGCTATGCTCTGTGTCGTCTGCGAGAGGAAGTATATCGGACGCGAGTAATCGACCATGGTCAAATCCTCCATATGCTCTACCACCAAGACATCATCATTCACCTGTCCCGTCAAGCCTATAACCTCGGCGTGACCTCGCTTACCTAAAAGCACAACAACACCCCCCACACGCTGCATCTTCTCGTAAGCCTCTCTCACCCTGCGCTGCAGACGTGCCACTACAGGACACGTGGCATCCACAACCGTTAGCCCAAGCTCCTCGGCATGATGATAGGTGCGTGGAGGCTCTCCATGTGCGCGTATGAGAAGAGTACGACCGCCCAAGGCGGCCATATCCTCATGTGTCACAGTATGTAGCCCAAGCTTCTCCAGACGCTGTACCTCGACACGATTATGTACGATGTCGCCAAGCGAATAGACCTCGCCCACCTCCTGCAACATCCTCTCGGCCTCGCCTATGGCGCGTACCACACCAAAGCAGAAGCCCGAATTATCATCTATAACTACTCGCATACTACCTATTTAAAGCCTCCTCATAACGCGCCATGAACCACTCCATCTGCTCCTCGACGCTCATCGACGAGTTATCGAGCACGATGGCATCCTCGGCCTTACGCAGGGGTGAGATGGCGCGCGTCATATCGGCCTTATCTCGCGACACCACATTATTATAGACCTCCTCGAAGCTCACACTATCTCCCTTTGCCGTAAGCTCCAAATAACGACGCTCGGCACGCACCCTGGGATCAGCCGTCATATATATCTTAAGCTCGGCATCAGGAAAAACATCCGTGCCGATATCGCGACCATCCATCACCACACCACCACGACGACCCATATCCTGCTGCATAGCCACGAGCTTACGACGCACAGCGCCAATCGAGCTCACGGCACTCACACAGTTGCTCACCTCGATAGTACGTATCTTACCTTCCACGCAGTCACCATTGACATATATGTCCGAAGCACCGCGCGAAGCATTAAAGCGAAAGTCGATATCTATCTCGTGAAGGAGATGCTCCACCGCCGCCTCATCGACCATACCCGAAGATATGGCTTCATGCTCCAGCGCATAGAGCGTCACGGCTCGATACATCGCACCCGTATCAATAAATATATATCCGAGGCGCGCGGCAATGGCCTTGGCAAAGGTGCTCTTGCCGCACGACGAATGGCCATCAATGGCTATGATGAGTCTTTTGTCGTTCATTATATCTATTTGATTAGTACCGAAATAAGTGTAATAATACCCAGCGCACAAATAATGATGCCGGCAACACGATTAATCGTCAGCATGTGACGTGGGCGGAAACCTCGACGGAAGAGGTTTATAAGCGAAGTGAGGGCAACCCACCACGAGGCAGCTCCAAGAAGGAAGCCTACGATAACCAATGTATTGTAGATGATAGGCGTAACATGCGCCACGCCCTCTGTAAGTTCTGCGCCATCATCCACCATGCCGACATTAAACATCGTGAAGAAGGCAAGAATATAGGGGATGACAACCACAAAGTTAGCCAGCGTGAAGCCAAACATCGAAGCAAAGTCCTGCCACAAGAAGCTCTCACCGGCACGATTCTTACGTATCTGCGGCACAGGATTCTTGAAGAAGATAAAGATGCCGACAACAATAACAAAGGCTCCGCCACAGAGCTGTATAATGGTGTTATACTCCTCAATATAGCTCTTCAAAAGCGAATAGACCGTAAAGGAGAGTATCGCCATAAGCGTATCAGCAAGAGCCACACCCATACCCGAGACAATACCCGAGAGGTAGCCCTTACTCAAAGTACGCTGAATACACAACACAGCCACAGGCCCCACCGTAACCGATGAGGCGAGTCCTACCAAAAGACCTGCAATGAGTATTTTAAGTACCTCGACAATCATACTTCAACCATCCATTCAACTCCCATGCCCGAAGATATGCTCTACGAGCAAAGAGCATATATCAGATGCAAAGGTAATAATTTTTTAGCGTATAAGCCCCATATAATCGCCACAATTTATCGGTACAGATGGTAGAAATTTATAGTCAGAGGCTCAACACGCAGCATCAATTTTGCAATTAGCGTATAATTTCGTATCTTTACACAGTGATAAATAATTAAAAAACAAATAGAGTCATGAACGAAACAAAGAAAGCGGGCATAGAGATACAGCTCGACGAGCAGGTTGCCCAGGGCAACTACTGCAACCTCGCAATCATCGCACACTCAACATCGGAGTTTATAATCGACTTTGCAACGATGCTTCCCGGGCTACCCAAAGCACGTGTTAAGAGTCGCGTAGTGCTCACGCCCGAACATGCCAAGCGTCTGCTCCTGTCTCTACAAGAGAATATAACACGTTATGAGAGTGCCGTGGGCAAGATTAACATTCCCACAAAGCAGCCCATTATTGACCCCTTCGGTCATAAGGGTAACGCGTAGCCAATATCTTAACAGGCAAAACGTGCTGAATAAAAAATGTGGGTGACTATTTTACTTTTTAGTCACCCACATCTATTGGAAGTGGTATAACACACAACCCTACCACTCAAACGCACCATCGCCATACTCCTCGGTAGTGGCATTGCTACTGCCACCATTACCTTCAGGAATAGGATTCTCGGGATCGTCAATAGGAGTTACCTCCGTGCCATCCAACAAGAAGTAGAGGTCGCTCGACAGAGTGTAAGGTCCATAATCGGCAGTCTGCGCTGAACCATCATTAAAGATAATCATCATGTCCTCTGTATCATTAGCCGCGGCAGGCATCTCCCAATAGTAGTAGGTATAGTCGCCAATCACCTCGGTGCCATCATAAGCCTTACCGGGACATGCATTAAGGATAGTATTCTGTGTGCCATAGTGCCAAGCGTAGAGGTTGACCGTGTTCCAGGCATTCTCCTTATATAGATAAATCTTATATCCACCGCCTGCAACCTCCTGGTCGGGGCCATTCTCCGTCTGCTCGGTAGCTTCGGTATATGGAACACCCTCGGACATCAGATATATTTTATAGTCGGCATTTGCAGCATCGGCATAGAAGTAGATATCGTAAACGCCCTCCTCCATAACATACAGAGCACTGGCACCGTCGGTTATAAGATATGCATCAACCCAGCGATCAGCATATACATTCTTAAATGCACTACCGAAGACTGTTGCCTCGCTACTCACGATTTGGAATCTCTCGTATGCACCTATCTCGGCG
>JAZNFC010000058.1:0-62488 GCA_045588935.1 Alistipes sp.
CGATGGTGGTACAAACAACCTTAATTATACTGTTGAGGCCGAGGTTAAGTATGATGTCTATTTCGATGTAGCATCGCTTAAGGTTTGGCTTATGGCCGATGGCGAGAAGCCTGCCGAGCTCGATATCCCCGCAGTAGATACTTGGGATGTGTGCGGTAAGTTCCTCAATAATGAATGGGCTAATGGTATCGCCCTTGTAGCCGAGGATAACTACCTCGTGGCACAGGATGTTCAGTTCTTAGATGCAGCCGGCGAGTTTAAGGTTCGCAAGAATGGTAGCTGGGACAATGACAAGTGCTATGGTGTAGCAGATGGCACAGCCAAGACCCTTGGCGAGGCATTCGTTGTTGCTACAAACATCGATGGTGGTACAAACAACCTTAATTATACTGTTGAGGCCGAGGTTAAGTATGATGTCTATTTCGATGTAGCATCGCTTAAGGTTTGGCTTATGGCCGATGGCGAGAAGCCCACGTTGTAATACCCTTTAATATACCACCCGCGCACGTGCGTGTGCGCGAGTGGTATATAGACTTGGTTAGAGGTCTTTGATCGGGCCTCTAACCCCTAAACATAAACTAAAACAACACTATTATGAAGATTAAAAACCTATGTTTGGCCCTCGTCGCTATGCTCACCCTTGTGGGATGTCTTGAGCCGCAGAGTGCCAAATTTGAGCTCGGAAATAGTGCTGCCGTGCTCCCTATGACCATTAAGCAGGGTATAACAGCACACTACGTTACGGACTACTATCCACAGTGGGTGGGTGCCGACAATATCACAACCGAGGATTCGCGTCTTGTGTTGCGCGCTCTTACGCCCGACTTCGCGGAGTTTGAGGTGGCGTGTGATGCCGAGGTCGTGGTATCGACCATCGATGTATGGCATGGAGAGGAGAGCCTCGCCATTGTTGTCTTGGGTGGCGTTCGCGATATGCAGAGCTATATGTCCTCTATCGAGGAGGAGAATGGCCACATCGTAGTGGAGGCTACGAAGCCTGTGACCGAGGCTGTGGCTATGTGGCAGAACCACCGCATTGAGGATGTTGTGGTTGAGGATGAGCGCATCGAGGTTACCATCCCCTTTGAGGCACGCAACTATGCTCGCTCGGTGGTGCGCATCTTCGCGGCCTCGACAGATGGTCGCTTCAACGATATCCTTCTTCCGCTGGAGTGGGGCGAGGTGGTGACCGAGGCCGAGGATATACTTCGCACAGACCACCAGTCGCAGATATTGTACTCGCTGATGATTGACCGCTTCAACAACGGCAATAAAGCGAACGACTGGAAGATTAATTCTCCCGAGGTGCTCGATAAGGTTGATTATCAGGGTGGTGACCTCGCAGGTATCACCGCCAAGGTTGAGGATGGCTTCTTCGAGGACTTGGGTGTGACGACAATCTGGATTTCGCCCATCACGCAGAACCCCTACGACGCTTGGGGACAGAATGTAAACCCCGATACGAAGTTCTCGGGCTACCACGGCTATTGGCCTATCTATAGCACGGTTGTAGATAAGCGCTTCGGCACGGAGGAGGAGCTCCGTGAGATGCTCGCTACGGCACACGATAACAATATGAATGTTATCCTTGACTATGTGGCTAACCACCTGCATATCAACTCGCCCGTTTTGCAGGAGCACCCCGATTGGACCACGGATCTTATCTTGCCCGATGGTCGCGAGAATATCGCTTTGTGGGATGAGCAGCGCCTCACCACATGGTTCGATAAGCATATCCCTACGCTCGACCTTGAGCGCGAGGAGGTGTGTGAGCCCATGACCGACTCGGCACTGCACTGGGTGCGTAACTTCGACTTCGACGGCTATCGTCACGACGCCTGCAAACATATTCCGTTGAATTATTGGCGCATGCTCACACATAAGATGAAGTCGTCGATGCCCGATCGCAATATGTGGCAGATAGGCGAAACATATGGCTCGGTGGAGCTTATCGGCTCCTATGTTAAGACGGGTATGATAGACTCGCAGTTCGACTTCAACCTCTACCATACGTCGCGCGACGTTATTGTCGATACTAATCGTTCGATGCGCGATATAGTCTATGTTGTCGAGGAGTCGGAGGCGGCTTATGGCTCGCACCACACCATGGGTAACATCACGGGTAACCACGACAAGCCACGCTTCATCTCGTTGGCCGGTGGCGATATGCCTCTATGGGGTATCGACGACAAGGCCGAGGGTTGGCATCGTGAGGTTGTTGTTGGCGATATGGATAAGGGTCATGCCGGCTTGTTGCTGATGAAGGCTATCATCTCTACGGTGCCGGGTGTGCCCTGTATCTATCAGGGTGATGAGTATGGCGTTCCCGGAGCTAATGACCCGGATAACCGTGATATGATGTGCTTCGAGGGATATAACGACCACCAGATGGCACAGTATGCCGCTACGCGCGAGCTATTGAAGGTGCGCCGCGCATCTATGCCCTTGATGTATGGTGATTACTATACGCTCTATGTGGATGACGCTATGTGGGTATTTATGCGTCACTATATGGGCGAGGCGGCTGTTGTGGCTATCAACGTGCGTAATGAGGCGTGCGAGGCCGAGGTTGTGTTCCCCTCATTCGTTGAGGTTGAGGAGGTCGAGGTGAAGGCCGGCAAGGCATCGGTTGAGGCCTTGGGTGGTGCTACGCTTAAGGTGTCGTTGCCCGCCTATGGCTATGTCGTAGCCGAGATTTAATCTCCAAAAACGGTGAATGATTTTTACTAATTTATAGAACATATCATAAATAATATGAAGAAGTTTTTTATGCTTGTTGCACTTGTGGCTACGATGATTAGCTGCTGCAACACTCCGAAGCAGGCAGAGTACGATAAGTATAACTCTGTGGTCTATGAGCTTAATATCCGTCAGGCTACCGTTGAGGGTACCTTTGCTGCTGCCGAGCAGTACTTGCCCGAGTTGAAGAGAATGGGTGTGGATATCGTGTGGCTGATGCCTATCAGTCCTATTGGTGTTGATGCTCGTAAGGGTACGCTTGGTTCATACTATTCGATTATCGACTATACGGAGATTAACCCCGAGTTTGGTACCAAGGAGGATTTCCGCAGCTTTGTAGATAAGGCACATGAACTTGGCTTGAAGGTTATCGTTGACTGGGTGGCCAACCATACGTCGCGTGATGCCAAGTGGTGGCAGGAGGGCAAGACCGAGTGGTATGTTATGGACGAGAATACGGGTCTTCCTATTGTTCAGTACGACTGGACGGATATCGCAAAGCTCAACTACGAGAATGAGGATATGCGCGCTGCGATGATTGATGCTCTGTGCTACTGGGTAGAGTTCGGTATCGATGGCTACCGTTGCGATGTGGCGATGAATGTCCCCGGTGACTTCTGGGCCAAGGCCTGGGAGGAGGTTAAGAAGATTAACCCCGAGGTATATCTCTTGGCAGAGGGCGAGGAGACATGGTTGCATGAGAGTGGCTTCGATGCTACGTATGCTTGGGAGCTTCACCATATCTTCAATGCTATGGCCAAGGGCGGTAGCGAGACGAAGAATGTGGCCGGTGATGGCACGATTAAGACCGATGCCAAGTATGTTAAGGACCTGAAGGAGTACTTGGCTCGTGACGATGAGAAGTATCCTGCTCCCGCTATGCGTCTTATGTTCACCTCGAACCACGACGAGAACTCATGGGCAGGTACAGAGTTCGAGCGTATGGGTGCTGCACACAAGACCTTTGCAGCCCTTACCTTCGTGTTGCCCAAGAGCCAGCCTCTGATCTATACGGGTCAGGAGATAGCTCTCGATCGTCGTCTTGAGTTCTTTGAGAAGGACTCTGTTGTGGAGCTTGTGGATACGGAGTATGGCAAGGAGTATCGTGACTTCTACACGTCGCTCTGCTCGTTCCGTCACGCTAATAAGGTGTTGGCTGCAGGTGCCGATGTAGCTCCTATGGTCTATCTCGAGGGTGTGGCTGACAATATCTTGGCCTTCACACGCGAGAAGGAGGGTAACACGGTGTTCTGCTTGTTCAACTTCTCGGCCGAGCCTGCAACGGTTGTTGTTACGGCGGATGCTGCCGGTGACTATACCTGCTCATGTGGCAAGACGATGAGCTTTGCCGAGGGTGATGAGGTTGCTCTCGATGCTTGGGGCTTTATGCTCTTGGCGAAGTAATAAGCCGACTATCTACTAATTATAGGGCTTGCCCAATAGCTTTGGACAGGCCCTCTATTTTTGAAACGACAGGTGAAATATGATGTATAAAAATCCCGCGTGGAGCTACTCTGCGGTGCTCTACGAGATGAACGTACGCCAGCTTACACCCGAGGGTACGCTTCGCGCAGCCGCCGAGCGTCTTCCCTTCCTGCGCTCCATAGGTATAGACGCTGTGTGGCTTATGCCGATATATCCTATAGGCAAGGAGCAGCGCAAGGGTACGTTGGGCTCATATTACTCGATTCGTGACTACTGCGCCGTGAATGAGGAGTTTGGTACGGAGGAGGAGTTTCGTCACTTTGTTGCTGTGGCTCACTCCCTGGGCATGAAGGTGCTCTTGGATTGGGTGGCAAACCATACGTCACGTGATGCTCGTTGGATTACGGAGCGCGCGACAGATTGGTATGAGCGTGATGAGCGGGGGAATGCCAAGGTGCCTTGGGATTGGACAGATACGGCGAAGCTCAACTATGCGAACCATGAGGTGTGGCGTGGCGAGATTGAGGCCATGTGCTACTGGGTTGAGACGTTCGGTATCGATGGCTTTCGCTGTGATATGGCTATGCTTGTGCCCATTGAGTTTTGGCAGGAGGCATCCGAGGCGCTGCATGCCATGAAGAGGGATATCTTCATGCTTGCCGAGGCCGAAGAGGACAACCTCTTCGATAGAGCCTTCAACATGAGCTATCAGTGGAATATACATCATATAATGTGTGATATAGCCAAGGGTGCTAGACGTGTATGGGATATGCGTAATGCGATACACTCGGAGCGCGCACGATATCCGCGTGAGGCTCTGCGCATGAGCTTCACCTCGAACCACGATGAGAACTCGTGGAGTGGCTCGGAGCAGTCGCGTTTTGGGGCTGCGTTGGAGGTGATGACGGCGATGACCTTCCTTATGCCCTCGACCATGCCTCTGATATATACGGGTCAGGAGGTTGGCTATGACCATAGCTTTGCCTTTTTTGACCGCGATCCGTTGCCCGTGGATCTTTATAAGGAGAATCACACTACGGATCTCTATCGCAGGCTCTGTGCCTTGAAGCATGGCGAGCGAGCGCTGGATGGTGGTGAGCGCGGTGGCGAGATGATAGAGATAGAGAATAATGCGAAGGATTGCATGATGACCTTTGTCCGCGAGGTGGAGGGTAGCAGGGTGGTTGCCATCATGAATCTCTCGCCCTATACGATACATGCCGACTTCTATACGGGAGTATATGCCGGAGAGTATCGTGATGCGTTGAGTGGTGAGCGTGTGGTGTTGGATAGCCATGTGGAGCAGGATATCGCGCCGTGGAATTATCGTATATTGGTGAAATAGATAAACAGATTATGAGAAGGTTATTGGTAGGCTTGATGCTGCTCATGGCCGTAGGTGCCACGGCAGCAAAGCCAAGGTTGGAGATTAAACATGTTGAGCCTCTGTCGTGGTGGGTAGGCATGACTACACCATTGCAGCTGATGATAAATGGCGAGGGTATATGTGAGTGTGATGTGGAGATACTTCCTGCAGGGCAAGGAGTTGCTGTGTCCAAGGTACATCAGACCGATAGCAAGAACTACCTCTTTGTGGATGTTGCTATTGCCGAGGATGCTGTGGCTGCGGAGTATAAGCTCTGTTTCAAGCAGGGCTCGCGCACGGTGGCTGAGTATCCCTATATGATTGAGGCGCGCCGTGAGGGCTCGCGCGAGCGCGAGAGCTTCACTACGGCCGACTTTATCTATCTTATTATGCCTGACCGCTTTGCTAATGGTGATGCGTCGAATGACTCGACTTCTGATACTGTAGAGTCTGCTGAACGTAGTAAGCCCGGGCGTCGTCATGGCGGCGATATCAAGGGTATTATCGACCACTTGGACTATATTGCCGACCTTGGTGCCACGGCGATATGGAGTACTCCGCTCTTGCTTGACGATGAGAATGGAGCCTCGTATCATGGCTATTCGTGCAGCGACTACTATCGTATAGACCCGCGCTTTGGTAGCAATGAGCTCTTTAAAACCTATGTTGAGGAGTGTCATAAGCGCAACCTCAAGGTTATTATGGATATCGTGCCCAACCATAGCTCTACGACGCATTGGTGGTATAGAGATCTGCCCTTCAAGGATTGGATACACCGATGGGATAGCTATACGCAATCGAACTGGACCTTCTCGACAAATATGGATTATAACGCCTCGAAGGCCGATCTCTATCAGATGGAGAGCGGATGGTTCGACAGCACGATGGCCGATATGAATCTCGATAATGAGTATCTGCTCAACTACTTTAAGCAGTGGGCTGTATGGTGGGTGGAGTATGCCGACCTTGATGGCTTCCGTGTAGATACCTATCCCTATAACGAGAAGATGCCGATGAGTAGTTGGTGTGAGGCTGTGATGAGTGAGTATCCGAACTTCAATATCGTTGGTGAGGTGTGGACATCCTCTATTCCGCAGCTTGCCTATTGGCAGGAAGGTAATGCCAATAAGGATGGCTTTGACTCTCACCTTAAGTCTATCATGGACTTCCCGTTGCATGATGCACTGCGAGCCGCCATCGGCGAGTGCGGCGAGTGCGGCTGGGGTCAGGGTATGACACGTGTCTATGATGTCGTGTCGCACGACTTCGTATATCATGACATGAGCAATATGATGATTATGGCTGCCAATCATGATACGGATCGTATAGGCGATGTCTGTGAGGGTGATGTGCGTCGTATGAAGATTGTGCATACGTTGCTTGCCACGATGCGTGGCATTCCGCAGATGCTCTATGGTGATGAGCATATGTTCCGCTCGACGGATCGTTCACAGGGACACCCCACGCTGCGCATCGACTTCCCTGGAGGCTGGGAGGGGGATGCCGTAAATCTCTTCGACCGAGCTAATCATCGTGGAGAGCAGAAGGAGATATACGACTACACGCGCACGTTGATGAATTGGCGCAAGACAAAGGAGGTGATACACTCGGGTCGCACGATGCACTTTATCGACCGCGATAATACCTACGCCTTCTTCCGCTATAACGATGATGAGGTGGTCTTCGTCTATGTCAATAGTTCGAATGATACGCGCACGGTGCCTTGGGCTCGCTATGCCGAGATAAACGCCGGGCTTACTGTCGGCCGTGATGTTGTTACGGGCGAGAGTGTAGATATGCGCAATATGAAGGTTGCGCCAGTCTCGGCTCTTGTGGTTGAGTTCCGCAGATAGGGTTGGCGGTGAAGTAATAGGGTGAAAACTGTTGAGATTATTTTTTCGTTGGACTATATTTGATATTTCGGAAAATATATCGTATATTTGTGGTAGTGTTAACCCAAATATTCAATATAGGACATGAAAAGAATAGTTGCATTGTTGGTGCTTATGATGGCTACGGTTGTAGCCTATGCACAGGAGCCCGAGCAGGTTGTGGCCGAGACTGCAAAACCCGAGAAAACCTTGTTGGATGCCGAGGCCGAGTATGACCGCGCTGTTGCCGAGCAGAAGCTTGCTATCGACGAGATGCGAAACGCCGAGAAGCGTATAGCCTATGAGGCTGATCAGCGTCTTGAGGAGGTGAAGCGCGAGCTTGAGACGGTGAAGAATGAGTATAAGATGGTTGTTGCCGAGCAGAAACGTAAGGTTGCCGAAGCAAAGGTGGCTCTTGATGCCGCCAACAGTCGTTATAAGGAGGAGTCTGTACGCACGAAGCAAGAGAAGGCCGCTGCGAAGTCACGTGCACAGGCTGTCGAGGCCGAGCATAAGGGTAAAGTAGCTACGGCAAAGGCCGAGATTGCGCGTATAAAGGCTGCGCAGCACGACAAGGCGAAGAAGTAGTCGCAAGTGTTTTAGATATTGGGAGTATCCGACAAAACTTGTCGGATACTCTTTTTTTTGTTGTCCATAATGCTGAAACCAAGTTTTTGCGATGTATGTTTGTTGATTGAAAAAAAAATATTACATTTGTAATCTAATAGATAGAATTAGTATATTCGCGATAGTTAAAACTCGAAACAATTATTTTATACACACACACTCATGAAAAACATTGTCAAAAATTTCAGAGGTATTGTTTGCTACCTGCTTATGGCGGTAGTGATGTCCTCGTCGCTTGTATCGTGCTATGATGATACAAAGATTTGGAAGGAGATTAACAAGATTAACAAGAGCCTCGAGGCTCTGCAGAAGCAGATCGATACGGAGCTTGCTGCACTCTCTGACCTGGTGAATGGTAATAAGACTGTCAAGTCTGTTAAGAAGCAGGAGGATGGCGGTACGCTTATCGAGCTGAGCGATGGCACTAAGTTTACGGTCTATCCCAAGACGGATCGTATTCCTGCCAATGTCGTCGGCACAACGATGCTCGACGGCATTCTCTATTGGGCGATGTATGACTCTATTGGTCAGCCCCAGCCTATTCGTATTGATGGTCAGATGATTCCTGTTAGCGCAGGTATTCCCCAGACGCGCATTAATGATGAGAGCGGTGCTATTGAGGTGTCGTTTGACGGTGGTAATACATGGATGACTACGGGCTACGATAAGTCGAATGTAGCTTCGATGATTGTCGGTGTAAATATCGTCTATTCTGATTGGCAGGAAGATGCCGAGGGTAACAAGTTGGCACTATACTGTGAGTTGACTATGGCCGATGGCTCTACGGTGAAGGTTGGTATGCAGAATGGAAGAATTGTCCTCCCCTACGACCATATCTTTGTGGCTTATGGCGATACGCTGCCTTTCGTTATTGATGTGCAGGATGTTGCGGATTATATCCTCTTGGAGCCCGATGGTTGGAGCTGTGAGGCCTTGTATGATGCAAAACGTGAGCAGATAGAGCTTGAGATTACGGCACCCACATACGAGGAGGTTGTTGCCAACCCGACATATAGCAGCAATAGCATTGCCAAGTTGATGGTTGTCTTTAATAATGGCTCATCGGCTATTGCCAGCATCAAACTCTCGACAAACCCCGTGGCGTTGCACTTTACAAATCAGGGCGTCTATATTGAGGCCGGCTATGGCACCTCTTATATGTTGTGCGGTATCACTTCAGCGTCGAACTTCGATGCTGCCAAATATGTGGATATCTGCACTAACCACCTCGCAGGTACAGCACAGCAGGGCGTTACGGATGTGGCATTTATGGAGACTACATCGGCATACTACACATATAAGGATCTTCGTGGCTCGGCTATCACTAAGGCTGGCGAGTATGTCTTCTGGTATATTGTGCCTCGCACGAATGAGGATGGCGACCTCTATGTTGTTGCCGAGGAGCTCTATCCTGTGACCTATAAGCACTTCATTGCCGAATTCAGAGCTACAAAGACGAGCTTCTTTGATGCTACCGTGAAGTTTAATGTTGAGGGTTCATCGGGCTATAAGCTCGGTTATAGCCTCACTTCGGAGTTCGATGCTGAGGCTTTGGCGGCATATTATACCGATAATTACGGCTACTTGAATGCTACGGGTATAGATATCGAATACACGGGCTCGTTCAACGAGCTACTCGCACTTGGAGACGATGCCCTTGAGTATAATACGGAGTACACCATGTGGTTTATACCTGCGCAGGAGTCGAAGGTTATCTTCGTAGATGATATCATCTCATGGAACTTCAAGACGGCTAACTTCACCGAGGGCGGTTCTATCGAGGTCGTTTCAAGCAACGAGGAGGCGGGCTACGACTATGTATCTGCCGAGCTCGATACGAATGTGCCTCACATGGCGATGTTCTATGCTGCTATGCCTACGTATAAGGCTACGGGCTATCCCGACGACGCATCTATCGTCTCGATGCTCTTGTCGCGTGGCGAGTTCGTAAAGTCAACCGATAAGATTGACGCTTATATGGATGGCCTTGATGCCGATACCGAGATTGTCTTCTTCGCTTTGGGTGTTGATGCTGATGGTAAGTATGGTAAGCCTTTGAAGAAGAGTCTTAAGACCAAGGCATATACATATAATTCGCTTAAGCCGACAATCACGCTTGAGGACTACAAGGTCGATAGCACAATCTTCAAGGTAGAGTGCGAGGGCGCTGTAAGCTATGCCTATATCCTTTGCGATACGTCGCATCGTGATTGGACCGAGCTCTATGGTGGTACTACAACGAAGGCTGCGCAATATATCATCCGCAATCCCGAGGGTGATGGAGTATGTCATACTACGCTTGATGAGACGGGATGTATTACGTTGAGCGGCCTTGCTGCCGATACGGAGTATGCCTTTGTTCTTGTGGCCTATAGCGAGGATGGACAAATCTCGAAGCCCGTATCGGAGTACTTTGAGCCTATTGCCAACATCGGTACTATGGTTAAGGTGACGGATGCCAACTGGGCCGAGGGTAAGCCTACGATTATACTTGGTGATACCGAGAATATCGAGTTCTTCAGCTTCGCATGGTACACTACGCCCCAGAAGGGTTATGTGGCATACTCTATGGTTGAGCACCCCGACAACTTTGTAAACGACTACTATAATTCGAATGTCAATACTCCGGAGAAGCTTATTGCCTATATCATTGCGGGCTGCGATAATGGCACAAGAGATTGCGGACATAAGTGCGAGTACTCCGAGGATGGCTATTCTCACATTTGGAAGGAGATGGAGGATCTCAATGGTGATGGCCGCATAGAACTTGATGAGTGGGTTGAGCATAGAGAGGATGGCCTTCCTGGTGTCTATAACTACTACTTCTATGGCACGAAGGATGAGCACCGCATCTACGTTACATGGGTAGGTGAGGATGGTAACTTCCACGAGCCCTTTGTCTATAATCCTTCCACCGACGAGGAGGAGTCGTTGAATGAAGATAACTTCTATGTAACAATCGAATAGCTTTCCGCTAATTTATAGAGGTTTTTCCAAAAGATAATCCGTCGCACCTGAAAAGATGCGACGGATTATCGTTTTGGTGCAGGGCGGCGATAGTTTAAACGCCCCCGTTGCGTGTTATCTTATTATTATAGCATTTATCAGATGGTGGCCGGCGCGCTCGTTGAGGAGCTGCATGAGGTGGTCGCGACGATAGAAGAGCTCTTGACGCACCACGCTCGAATCTACCGACACGTAGAGGATATGGTTCTCGAGCTTCACCTCGCGTGTGTGACGTGCTGTGACCTCACCCACAATCTCACGCCAATACTCGGGCATACGTCCCTCGGCAATCTTGGCAGCGACGTAGGGGCGTTTGAAAAACTCCTCGAGGAGCTCGCCTATGGTCTGTGTCTTGGTGCGTCTCATATCTTGTTGCGGCCCTCCGAAATGTGGAATAGACGATACTCGGCATGTGCCTCGTTGAGGGTTCTTTCGAGGCGGTGCTTATTGCAATCGGTGATAAATATCTGTCCGAACATCTCGCCATCGACGATGCGCAGCAGTTGTGCCACGCGACGCATATCGAGCTTGTCGAAGAGGTCGTCAAGCAGAAGTATGGGGCGTATGCCGCTCTGCTCGGCAAGAAGCATATATTCGGCAAGTTTCAAGGCTATGAGGAAGGATTTTTGCTGTCCTTGCGAGCCGAACTTGCGTAGCGGAAATCCTCCTATCGTGAAGACTACATCGTCACGATGTATGCCCATGGTCGTATGTTCGTTTACAAAGTCTTTCTGACGGTTGGCGAGAAGCAACTCTTTGAGAGGTGCCGTCTGTAGGTGTGAGCGATACTCGAGGTCTATGGCTTCGCGCTCCTCGGAGAGCTCGGCATAGTAGCGCTCGACAATGGGACGCATGCGGGCTATAACCTCCATGCGCGTGTTGTATATCTCGGTAGCTGCTGCGTCGAGCATGTCGTCGAATATGAGAAGTATCTCCTCCGTAGGGTTTGTCTTTAACAGGCTGTTGCGCTGCTGCAGTGCCGTGTTGTAGCGCATTACGGAGCCGAGATAGTTGCGGTTCATCTGCGAGATAAGGCGGTTGAGGTAGCGGCGACGCTCCTCGGCCGAGTCGCTGATGAGCACCGAGTCGGCGGGCGATACCTCGACAATAGGGAAGTGACCCACATGCTCGGATAATTTATCATACTCCTTGCCATTGCGTTTCAGTGTCTTGCCTCCGCGCGAGGAGTAGGAGCATACCACCTGCTCGTGACGTCCCATGTCGTCCGTGAAGCGACCATCCACGAGATAGGCATCCATGCCGTGACGTATGCTCTGTGAGTCGGTGAGCATCTGCATGGAGCGGGCAAGCGAGAGGTGGTGCACAGCATCGAGGATATTGGTCTTGCCGGCACCGTTATCTCCCACGAAGCAGTTTATGCCCTCGGAGAGGTGCAGCTCCATCTCTTCGATATTCTTAAAGTTAATGATTGATAGTGTGTCGAGCCTCATGATAGGTGATATTTTTGACAAAGATAACGATTTTTTCGATTTTTTAGGGTTTAAAGTTATGAAATTAGAACTTTTGTTGTACTTTTGTAGGTTGAATGTGAAATATTAAAAACTAAATAAACAGATAACCGTTATTATGGCAAACAAAGTACAGATGCCCGAGAATGACTTGATGGTCGAAACAAAGGGTAAGTTGGAGTTATTTTTTGATAAGTATGGCAACAAGGTGCTCTGGGCACTTGTAGGTGTTACGGTTGTTGCTGTGCTTGCTTTTGCGTGGTATAGCTATTCGTCACGTAGCAACGAGGCGAAGGAGGCTGCTGCCGAGATTGCACGCGTGAATGTTCTTGGTGGTGCCGAGGAGTATGCTGCTGTAGTTGCCGAGTTCAAGGGTACGAAGTCGGCAAACCTCTCTGCAGTTATGGCTGCCGCTGCCTATCTTGAGGCCGGCGATCTTACATCGGCAAAGGAGTATATTGCTCTTTATGAGGATTGTGAGGGTGGTATAGGTGAGATTATCAATGGCATGGTATATACGCTTAAGGGTGATATTGCCGTTGAGGAGAACGACCTTCAGAGCGCTGTTGTAGAGTATCAGAAGGCTCTTGAGGCGAGCGATGATGAGTACACTTACACTACGGCACTTCGTAAGTTGGCGTTGGTATATGAGGCTATGGGCAATGGCGAGAAGGCACAGGAGCTCTATAAGGCAGCTCTTGTGAAGTATCCCGCAAATGCACAGAGCTACACAAAGTATATCAAGGAGTAGTCTTATTAGATCAGTTTGGATTTGTGATTAATCGTAAGATGCGAGGTGATAATCAGGGCGTGAAGCCGGCGTCGAATATGTGTTTCGGCGTTGTTGTTGTTGACGAGTTTGAGAAGTACAATGATCAGAGTCTCATGCCGCTGGTTTCGCAACTCGAAGGGTGTGGTTGTCAGTCACACAACATCCTTGTGCGTCGTGTTCCTCGTCTGCACGATGTACTTATGGCTACGCAGTTCTTTGCCGAGTACACCGATGTCGATGGCGTGATACTTCTTGTTCCCGAGAATCGTCTTACGGCGAGCTTTGCGTTGATGTATGGTATAGTGAACATACAGACGCAGTGGAATATGGTTGTGGAGTATGGTGATGAGACATGTGCGAAGGATATAGTGAAGATGATTGAGCTGCAGAATGATATGGAGCGTTCGGCTCCCGAGAGTTGTTTGCAGCGTCTTAATTGCTGTTAGGAGCAAAGATTGATCAGCTCTGATTTTGGGCAAAAATCTGCCGTGGAGAAATCTGCGGCAGTTTTTTTTTGTGTCAATGTTTTATCCGTTATACTTGGTTTCTATTATATTTATATATACCTTTGCGGCCAAGAAAACTAACCAAACACTTATATATATGAATTTAGATTGGCTCAAGACTGTTGTTGTGGGCAGCGGTGATCCAAGTCACCCCTCTATTGCTCATACGGTCTTCATCTTATCCCTTGTCATAGCCCTCGGTCTTGCGTTGAGCAGGATAAAGATTAAGGGTATTTCGCTTGGCATGACCTGGATTCTCTTTACGGGTATTGCTGCGGGACATTTCCTTGATGCGACTTCGATAAGCCATGATACGCTCCACTTTGTCAAGGAGTTTGGTCTTATTCTATTCGTATTCTTCATCGGTCTTCAGGTGGGTCCCGGCTTCTTCTCGTCGCTCAAGAGTGGCGGTCTTAAGCTTATAGGTCTTGCTGTGTCTGTTGTTCTGCTTGGAGGCCTTGTGACGATAGGTATAAGCTACATCACCGGCGAGCCATTAGTCTCTATGGTGGGCGTGATGTCGGGTGCCGTGACTAACACACCCGGTTTAGGTGCTGCGCAGCAGACCTTTGCCGATGCGCTTCCCGCTCTTAACCTTAACCCTGTAGAGGCCAAGAGACTTACCGACTCTATATCTTTGGGCTATGCTGTGGCATATCCCTTGGGCGTTGTCGGCATCATCATGTCGATTATCGTTATGCGCTATGTCTTGCGTGTGGACTTCAAGAAGGAGGATGAGGGCTTGGCAGCCATGAGCAACGAGGCAAATCTTCCACATCGCTACTCTGTGGAGTTTACGAATACGATGCTCGAGGGCAAGACTATCGCCATTGCCCATATGCTTGTCAATCGCCAGTTTGTGGTGTCGCGCATTATGCATCCCTCGGGTGAGATTACCATGGCCGATGGTAACTCGAAGCTCGCTGTTGGCGACCGTCTGCGCATCATCTGTTCGGAGGAGGACAGCCAGGCTATTCTTGCCTTCTTCGGTCGCCCCGTTGAGATGACTGCCGAGGAGTGGGGCGCCACGGCCATGCAGTCAACACCTCTTGTGTCGCGCCGTATCCTTATTACGCGTGAGGAGATTAACGGTAAGAAGTTCTCGGACTTGCGTCTGCGTACTCGCTATGGTATCAATATTACTCGTGTGCATCGTGCCGGTGTAGATCTTTTGCCCTATCAGGGTATGGAGCTGCAGGTGGGCGATAAGGTCATGGTTGTTGGTCCCGAGGCCGCTGTGGCACAGGCTGAGAAGGTCCTGGGTAACTCGCTCAAGAAGCTCGACCACCCCAACCTTCTGCCTATCTTCATCGGTATCGCTCTCGGTATCTTGCTTGGCTCGTTGCCCTTGATGCATGTTCCTCAGGCTGTGAAGCTTGGCTTGGCGGGCGGTCCTCTTATCGTCGCCATCCTTATTGGTCGCTTCGGTCCTCACTTCGGTCTTGTGACATATACCACAATGAGTGCCAACCTTATGCTTCGCGAGATAGGTCTTGCCTTGTTCCTTGCTGCCGTAGGTATTGGTGCCGGCAATGGCTTCCTTGACGCCATCATGGGCCCCGGCCTTAAGTGGGTGGGCTATGGCGTGCTTATCACCGTTATACCATTGATTATCGTGGCTCTTATTGCGCGTCTTAAGTTCAAGGTTAACTACTATACGATGATGGGCCTTATGGCAGGTGCCATGACCGATCCTCCGGCCCTCGGCTTTGCGAATACATCGTCGGGTAACGACATGCCTGCTGTGGGCTATGCCACGGTCTATCCCGTCGTAATGTTTATGCGAGTGCTCACCGCACAGCTAATAATGCTTTTGGCTATAGCGCAGATGTCCTAACCATAGGCCGTTCAACCGCGCCACAAAGATGAAAACCACCCCCGTCAGAAGTATGTCTGGCGGGGGTGAAATCGTAAAAATCAGACTTGTTCGACACTTCCTCCGAACAAAAAGCGGGTGACTAAAAAGTAAAGAGTCACCCGCTTTTTCGTGCGCTATAGTAAGCGCTCTACTCGATTAGCGATATGCTTCGCTGGATAAAGTCCGTGAGGTTCTTACCCTTGAGCATGCCATTCGAGAGTAGTGCAAGGTCGATAATCTGGCGTACCTTGCGGTTGTTGCGACCTATCTCCTCGAGGCGTGTGTCGCGCTCGGTGCGCAGCTCGGTGACGCGTTCCGAGAGGCGTGTGCGCATCTCGCGCTCCTCGGCCGTGAGCTCCTCCTCCTTCTTGCTCTTCACGCTCTCCTCGAAGCGGCTCTCCTCTTGCTCGGCTGCCACAATCTTCTTGTTTATGGTTCGCAGCTTGTCGCCATACTCGTTCTCTACCTCGCCGAGGATGTCAAGAACCACGGGATGGTTGCCATTTACTACTATGGTAAAGGTGTCGGGCATCGAGGCATAGAAGCGGCTCATGTCGCCACCGCTTGTTGCGGCCATCTCCTTCATGCGGCGCATGAACTCATTCTGTGTGATAACCACGGGAGCCTCCTCCTTCGACATCGCTTCGAAGGTTACGTGGTACTCGTTTTTCTCGTCGCGAGGCAGCTGTCCGTCGAATACGGGGCGCATAATCTGCTGCTGTTCGGTCGTGAGCGACATGGCTACGCGCTCGGCCTTCTGGATAAGGGAATCGACAACACCTGAATCGACACGCACGAAGCGCACCTTCTCATTCTTCGACTCGAAATATTGTATATAGTGGCTGTCGAGCTGCCCATTCATCTCGAGAATGTCGTAGCCCTTGGCCTTGGCGGCCTCAACGAAGCTATTTTTACCCTCCTTGTCATCGACATAAAGCAGTATCGTGTAGTCGTCCTTGTCGGTCTGCAGCGGCTTCACCTTCTCGATATACTCCGTCGAGGTGTAGTATTTATCCTCGATACTCTTCCAGAGCATGAAGTTTGTAGCCTTCTCGGCAAACTTCTCATCGGTGAGCATGCCATACTCGATAAATATTTTGAGGTCATCCCACTTGCTCTCATACTCCTCGCGCATGGTCTGGAAGAGCTCTTGCAGGCGGTCTGCCACCTTGCGGGTGATATATCCCGATATCTTCTTCACGTTGGAGTCGCTCTGTAGGTAGCTGCGCGACACGTTAAGCGGGATATCGGGTGAGTCGATGACGCCATGGAGCAGCGTAAGATACTCGGGCACGATGCCTGTAACCTCGTCGGTGACATATACCTGATTGCAGTATAGCTGTATCTTGTTCTTCTGCACCTCGAAGTTGTTGTGTATCTTCGGGAAGTAGAGAATACCCGTGAGGTTGAAGGGGTAGTCAATGTTTAGGTGTATATAGAACAGCGGCTCGTCGCTTGTGGGGTAGAGCTCCGAATAGAAGGCTTTATACTCCGCCTCGGTAATCTCCGTGGGCTTACGTGTCCATAGAGGCGTTGTCGTGTTGATGATGTTATCCTCCTCGGTATCAACGTACTTGCCATCTTTCCACTCCTGGCGCTTGCCAAAGGCAATGGGGATGGGCAGGAAGCGGCAATACTTCTTCAGCAGGCGCGAAATCTCACCACGCTGTGCATACTCCGCAGCATCGTCGGCAAGGTGTAGCACGATGCGTGTTCCGCGGTCGAGCTTCTCCGTGAGGCTCTCCATCTCAAACTCCGGCGTGCCTGCACAGCTCCAATGTACCGAGGGTTTTGATAGATCGTACGACTGCGAGTATATCTCCACCTTGTCGGCAACCATGAATGATGAGTAGAAGCCGAGACCGAAGTGACCGATGATGGCCTGATCCTTATACTTTGCCATAAACTCCTCGGCCCCCGAGAAGGCTATCTGGTTGATATAACGCTCCACCTCCTCGGCAGACATGCCTATGCCTCGGTCGGTGATGGTCAGACGCTTTGCCTCCTCGTCGAGGTTTACTCGTATTGTCATGTCGCCGAGCTCGCCTGTAGCCTCGCCACGCGATGCCAGTGTCTTTAGCTTCGATGAGGCATCCACCGCATTGGAGATAAGCTCGCGCAAGAAAATCTCATGATCCGAGTAGAGGAACTTCTTGATTACGGGGAAGATATTCTCTGTCGTAACCCCAATTTTACCACTTGTCATAATCGTTGTATTATTAAATTTATGATTTACTGTTTTTGGTACTGATTTTGGTTATGTCAAATGGTGTGCCAACTCTGTGTGACTGACATTTTGTCAGTGTGGTGTCATGCTGATAAGAGCCTTGTGATGACATTTTTATATTTGCGAAAAAATTATTATCTTTGCGCACTATTTTTTATGTGATAAAAACATCGCACGATGAAGAATATACGCAACTTTTGTATCATAGCACATATCGACCATGGTAAGAGTACCCTTGCCGACCGTCTGTTGGAGAAGACCAATACGTTGAACCAGCGCGAGATGCAGGCGCAGGTGCTCGATGACATGGAGCTCGAGCGTGAGAAGGGTATCACCACTAAGAGCCACGCCATACAGATGGAGTATAAGGCGCGTAATGGCGAGAGCTATACCCTCAATCTTATCGACACCCCGGGACATGTCGATTTCTCGTACGAGGTGTCGCGCGCCATTGCCTCATGCGAGGGTGCACTCCTCGTTGTTGATGCTACGCAGGGTATTCAAGCGCAGACCATCTCCAACCTCTACCTTGCCTTGGGTCAGGACCTCGAGATAATCCCCGTGCTCAATAAGATTGATTGCGAGTCGGCGATGATTGATGAGGTGAAGGATCAGATTATCGACCTTATAGGTTGCAAGGAGGAGGAGATATTGCTTGCCTCGGGTAAGACGGGACAGGGTGTCGAGGAGGTGCTGGAGGCTATCGTGGAGCGTATTCCTGCCCCCAAGGGTGATGAGAATGCTCCTCTGCAGGCACTTATCTTCGACTCGGTATTCAACCCCTTCCGTGGTGTTATCGCCTACTTCCGCGTCTTCAATGGTACAATCCGCAAGGGTGAGCACGTGAAGTTCTTCAATACGGGTAGCGAGTATGATGCCGATGAGATAGGTGTGTTGAAGCTCAAGATGGTGGCTCGTGATGAGATTAAGGCGGGCGATGTAGGTTATATCTGCTCGGGCATCAAGAACTCGACAGATGTCAAGGTGGGCGATACCATCACCTCGGTGGCGACCCCCTGCGTGGAGGCTATTGCCGGCTTTGAGGATGTCAAGCCTATGGTCTTTGCTGGTGTCTATCCCGTTGAGGCTGACCAGTATGAGGACTTGAGAGCCTCGCTCGAGAAGCTTAAGCTTAACGATGCCTCGCTTACCTTTGAGCCGGAGAGCTCCTTAGCCCTCGGCTTTGGCTTCCGCTGCGGCTTTCTCGGGCTTCTGCACATGGAGATTATCCAGGAGCGTCTATACCGCGAGTTCGACATGGATGTCATCACCACCGTGCCTAACGTATCTTACCATATAACAACCACACAGGGTGAGGAGCTCGAGGTGCACAACCCTTCCGGTCTGCCCGAGATTACCAAGGTGGCAAAGATTGAGGAACCCTATATCCTTGCACAGATAATCACCAAGGCCGACTTCCTTGGTAATGTCTTGAAGCTCTGCATAGATAAGCGCGGTGTGATGAAGAACCAAACCTTCATTACGCAGGATCGTGTGGAGGTGAACTTCGAGATGCCTCTATCCGAGATAGTCTTCGACTTCTATGACAAGCTGAAGAGTATCTCCAAGGGTTATGCCTCCTTCGACTACCACCGCACAGGCTACCAGATAAGTAAGCTCGCCAAGCTCGATATCCTGCTTAATGGCGAGGCTGTGGATGCCCTCTCGTCACTTATCTACGCCGACCACGCCTATGACTTCGGCCGTAAGATGTGCGAGAAGCTTAAGGAGCTTATCCCCCGTCAGCAGTTCGATATAGCCATTCAGGCCGCCATCGGAGCAAAGATTATAGCTCGTGAGACCGTGAAGGCTGTGCGTAAGGATGTTACCGCCAAGTGTTATGGTGGCGATATATCTCGTAAGCGCAAGCTTCTCGAGAAGCAGAAGGCCGGTAAGAAGCGTATGCGACAGATTGGCTCGGTGCAGGTGCCGCAGTCTGCATTTTTGGCTGTCTTAAAGATGGATTAATTACGTTGTGAAGGCTGAATAGAGAGTCTGTTTAGTAGTTAAGCCCCTTTTTGTTGCTACGCCTCGGCATAACCCAAGCGAGCTGGTCTATGCTCTCGACTAAACGCAACGCTTGTCAAGCCGCAGCATACTTGACGTATGTGAGGATTTGTCAATCCTCGAACATAAGACCTTGCACGGGGTGTTACTAAAAGATAACTAAAATTCTAACTATATGAAGAAGACTATATTGGCAGCTGTTGTATTGCTTGCCGTGGCGACGACATTGTCAGCACAAAGCTATCAACCCTCCGAGGAGGTTAAGCGCTCACAAAAGGAGTTCTCCGAAGACCGCTTCGGCGTATTTATCCACTGGGGTATATACAGTATGTTTGCGCAGGGCGAGTGGTACTTGCAGAATGCGGGCCTCAATCGCGACGAGTATGCCAAGGCGGCCGATGCCTTCTATCCTCATCGCTTTGATGCCAAGGAGTGGGTGTCGGCAATCAAGGCCTCGGGAGCAAAGTATATATGCTTCACGACACGTCACCACGACAGCTTCTCGATGTGGGATACCGATGAGTCGGAGTTCAACATTGTAGATGCTACACCCTATGGCCGCGATGTGCTGAAGGATATAGCCAAGGAGTGCAGAAAGCAGGGTATAGCCCTTCATCTCTACTATTCTCATGCCGACTGGTCGCGCGATGACTATCCGCGTGGTCGCACTGCAAAGGGTGTTACGGGTCGAGATGAGTCGCTTATCAATTGGGAGCACTACTATGACTTTATGAATCGTCAGATTACCGAGCTTTTGACCGAGTATGGCCCCATTCGTGCCATTTGGTTTGATGGCTGGTGGGATCATGATGAGGATCCTACGCCCTTTGATTGGGAGCTCGATGAGCAGTATGCCTTGGTGCACAAATTACAGCCCTCGTGCATGGTTGCTAATAATCACCATCAGTCACCCTTCGCCGGCGAGGATATACAGATTTTCGAGCGAGACCTTCCGGGTGAAAATACCCACGGACTCTCGGGTCAGGCTATTAGCAAGCTGCCCCTTGAGACATGTCAGACGATGAACGGCATGTGGGGTTATAAGGTTGTAGATCAGAACTATAAATCTGTGGATACGCTCATACGTTATCTTGTAAGCACGGCAGGAAAGGGTGCCAACCTTCTGCTTAACGTAGGCCCTCAACCCAATGGTGAGCTGCCTGCAGCTGCCGTAGAGCGCCTGAAGGCTATGGGTGAGTGGATGAAGGCTAATGGCGAGACAGTATATGCCACCGAGGCGGGAGATGTCGCACCGGCAGAGTGGGGATGCACAACGCGCAAGGGCGATAAACTATATGTTCACATCTTCGAGCTTGATGCCGAGACGTTGACGCTTCCTCTTGATTGTGAAGTGGTTGAGGCAAAGGTCTTTGCTGATGGTAAGGGTATCGCTTTTGAGAGCGTTGATGGTGGTGTAAAGCTTCATGTGGGCAAGGTTGTCGATATGGTAGATTATATTGTGGAGCTACGCACGCGCTAACGAGCGCACGATTTTTTTAGACATAATCGCAGTCCATATTTGTGGATTGCGATTTTTTTTGTATCTTTGCGCGATTAACGCGCGAACACGAATAGGGTGTACGCCCGAGCATTGGAAGAGAACAAACAAATAATAACAAAACTTTAAAAACATGCAGAGTAAAGGTATTATTAAGTGGCTGGCAGCCCTCTTGTGTCTTGCCAGCATCTTCCAGCTCTCATTCTCGTTTGTTACACGTAACATCGAGGCCGAGGCTGCGAAGGAGGAGTATCCCCAGGCTTATCTTGATAAGAAGTGGGATGAGAATGTGTACATCGGTTATACCTACGGTGAGTGTAAGAACAAGGAGCTTAACCTTGGTCTTGACCTTAAGGGTGGTATGAACGTGATGCTCGAGATTAAGGCTGAGGATGTTATCCTCTCACACGCTCGTGACTTGGATGCCGTATATGGCGATCAGGCATTGAAGGAGCGCATTGAGGATGCTTTGAAGGTTGCTGGTAAGGCCGATGGTGTTTCTGCCGTTGTTGATGCCTATGTTGCAAACATGACAGCCGAGGATCTTGCCGCTATCTATGGTACGGATGATGTAGCCACTATCGCAAGTGACCTTAAGACTCGTATCGAGAGCTCGGTAGCAAATATGCTTGAGGTGTTGACACATCGTATTGACCTTCTCGGTGTTATCCAGCCCAACATTCAGCCTATCAGCGGTACTAACCGTATTATGGTTGAGTTGCCCGGCGTTAAGGAGCCCGAGCGTGTGAGCAAGCTTCTTGCCACAACTGCCAACCTCGAGTTCTGGGAGGTATGTCAGTCAGACGACACGACGCCCATCATGGAGGCTCTCTTTACGGAGGCTGACGGCATCGTGCGTGACTACCTCTTGGCTAATGGTGCTGATGAGGCGGAGGTAAGCCTTACTCCCTTGAGCGAGCTCCTCTCGTTCAACTACGACGTTGTAGATGCTAATGGTGAGAGCTTTACGCTCAACGTGTCAGCTCCCGTTGTGGCAGCAGCAGATAAGACCGATCTCGCGCTTATCAACGAGTATTTGGCTATCGATGGTGTTGAGGCTATGATCCCCGTGGATGTGAAGCTCGCATGGACAAACAAGAGCACAACGGATAGCTCACGTGGCACATTCCTTCTCTATGCGTTGAAGGGTAAGGAGGGTACCGATAATCCCGTATTGGATGGTTCGGGTATCACCAGCGCACGTGCTCAGGGTGGTCAGTATGGTGGCTTCGAGGTGTCGATGACCATGGATGCAAAGACCGCTATCGAGTGGGGTAACATCACAGGTGCTAACGTAGGTCGCCAGATTGCTATCGTCTTGGATAATGTCGTTTACTCGGCGCCCAATGTAAATGGCCGTATCGATGGTGGTCAGTCATCTATCTCTGGTAACTTCTCACCCCAGGAGGCTGAGGACTTGGCAAGCGTGCTTAACTCTGGTAAGTCGCCTGCGTCGGCTACTATCATCTACTCGGAGGTTGTAGGTCCTTCGCTCGGTGCGCAGTCTATTCAGGCTGGTCTTATCTCATTTGTTTTGGCCTTCATCCTTGTACTTCTCTACATGGCCTTCTTCTACAAGACGGCAGGTTGGATGGCTAACGTAGCCCTTGTGATGAACGTATTCTTGCTCTTTGGTGTATTGGTATCGTTTGGTGCTGTGTTGACACTCCCCGGTATTGCAGGTATCGTGCTTACGATGGGTATGGCCGTGGATGCTAACGTCATTATCTTTGAGCGTGTTAAGGAGGAGTTACGCAATGGTAAGGGCTTGATGCTCTCTATCAAGGATGGATTCTCGAATGCTTACTCGGCGATTATCGATGGTAATCTTACGACCATCATCACAGGTGTCGTTCTCTTCTTCTTTGGTACAGGTCCCGTTAAGGGCTTTGCTACGACGTTGATTGTCGGTATCATCACATCGTTGTTCTGCTCGATCTTCATTACACGTCTGCTTCTTGAGTTACGTGCCGAGCGTCGCGGACGTCTTTCATTCTCACGTAAGTTCACCGAGAACTTCTTGCAGAATGTTAAGTTTAGCTTTATCGCAAAGCGCAAGTACTCATACGTGGTATCAGGTATTTTGATTATTGCCTCTATCATCTCGTTCTTCACCCTTGGTCTTAACCAGGGCGTTGAGTTTACGGGTGGTCGTTCATATGTTGTTAAGTTCAACGAGGCGGTAAATGTTGAGGATGTACGTGAAAGCTTGGAGGAGGCATTTGAGTCTGTAGCCGATGCTGCGAACTCGTCTATCGAGGTTAAGCAGTTTGGTGCTGACAACCAGGTGCGTATCGTTACACAGTATCAGCCCGATGGTCTTGAGGGTGAGGCTGCTAATGATGCAGTGGACCGTCTGTTGTTCCAGGCTTTGGATAAGTTCTTTACCATCGATGAGTTTGGCTTCGATGAGTTCCGTACCGCGGGTGATGGCATTGCACAGTGGGGTATCGCCTCTTCGGAGCAGGTGAGCGAGTCTATCTCTTCGGAGATGACCGTAAACTCAATCATCGCCGTGTTGATAGCCCTTGTCGCTATCGGCCTCTATATCGCAGTACGTTTCCGTCACTGGCAGTGGGCTCTGGGTGCTACTGCAGCGCTTGCTCATAACGCATTGCTCGTTATCGGTATCTTCTCGATGTTGTATGCCGTTATGCCCTTCAACTTGGAGGTTAACCAGGCATTTATCGCTGCTATCCTTACGATTATCGGTTACTCGATCAACGATACGGTGGTTATCTTCGATCGTATCCGTGAGTACATCGGTCTCTATCCCAAGCGCGATATCAAGACAAACATCGATAACGCTCTCTGCGCAACCTTGTCGCGTACAATCAATACGTCGGGTACTACGTTGGTAACACTTCTTGCAATCTTCATCTTCGGTGGTGAGACCATTCGTGGTTTCGTCTTCGCGTTGATCTTGGGTGTTGTTATCGGTACTTACTCTTCGGTATTTATCGCTACGCCTATTGCGTATGACCTTCAGCGTAAGAAGGCTATCAAGGCTTCGGCGGAGGGTGAGGCACAGGCAGAGTAGTTCTGTAGCCTAAAAAAGTGAAAAATAGGTCGCAATCTATTGTAGGTTGCGGCTTATTTTTTTAACTTTGCACCAAGTGACATCGATGTTATAGATGGGGATGTTGCATAATGGTAAAAATTTTTCTTATAACGAATGTTATGGAGCGTATAAAGATAGTTATAGAGCGCATCAAGGAGGCTATGATGAAGGTCAAGGAGTTTTTACGTAGGGTTGTTGGTTATATCTCGCCGGCATATCTTGCCATGCTTTTTGCCGCTTTTGTGTTGTGGTATATCACGAAGCTTGGTGATACCTATTCTACCGAGCATGAGGTTACGGTGGTTATTAATGGTCGTCCCTATGAGCAGGAGTGCACTATACGCGGTAAGGGTACCAATCTTATACACTATACCTTCTCGTCGAGCCATAGCAACTTCGAGATACCTATGTCGGAGCTTACGTTTGATGGCAGCGTGATGGATGATAAGGGTCGCTCGTTCCGCCATGTCAATGCACTATCTATGCAGCAGGCGCTGGCTACGCGCATGAATGATATAGATGTTGTCTCGGTGGGTACCACGCCTATGATTGAACAAGTTAAGGATGGTAGCAAGGGTAAGTAGCGTTATATATGTATAAGGTAGGACTTACCGGAGGTATCGGCTCGGGCAAGAGCACTGTGTCGGAACTGTTTCGCGGCTATGGCATCGCAGTCTATGATACTGACTCTCGTGCCAAATACCTTATGAGCCACTCCGAGTCATTGCGCGCGGAGCTTGTTGCGCATTTCGGAGAGGAGTGTTATACGACGTTTGGTGAACTTAACAGAGGCTGGCTTGCGTCGCGTGTCTTTAGCTCGAAGGAGCAGCTCGAACGTCTCAACGCGATTGTCCATCCTGCGGTCATCGAGGATTTTCTCTCGTGGACCGAAGAGCAGAGGGGTGACTATGTCGTTGTGGAGTCTGCCATCTTGTTTGAGTCGGGCATAGACCATGTTGTCGATAGCATAGTTGCCGTTACGGCCCCCGAGGTGCTGCGCTTGGAGCGTGCTATGGCGCGTGATGGAGCGTCGCGTGAGCAGATAGCGGGGCGTATGCGTAATCAGATGAGCGATGATGAGCGTAATCGCCGTGCCGACTATACAATCACAAATATCGAGTTTGAGACTCTGAAGAGGGATGTCGCCAAGCTCCATAATCAACTTCGAAATGATTCTCTCGCCCACAACCATAGATAGAGATATGTGCCATGTTATGGGCATCATAAACCTCACGCCCGACTCGTTCTACGGTGCGAGCCGTCACGACGTGCAGTCGGAGGTGGAGCGTAGCATCGAGCGTAGCGTGACGGAGGGAGCCACTATTATCGACCTTGGAGCCTACTCTTCGCGTCCCGGGGCTGCAGATGTAGATGTGGAAGAGGAGTGGCGACGCCTGAAGATGGGTTTGCAGGCGGCGCGTAGTGTTTCTTCAGGTGTTGTGCTCTCGATAGATACCTTTCGTGCCGATATTGTGCGTAGGGCTGCGGATGAGTATGGCGATATTATCGTTAACGATATTACGGCAGGTGAGGCCGATCCCGAGATTTTGGATGAGGTGGTGCGCCGTAATCTGATATATGTGGCTATGCATATGCGTGGCACACCGCAGACTATGCAGGGCATGACGGAGTATCCGCGTGGTGTCGTTGCGGAGGTTAAGGAGTACTTCGCCTCGCGTCTGGAGTATCTCGAGAGTCGCGGTATAGCGCGTGATAAGGTTATCCTCGATCCGGGCTTCGGCTTTGCCAAGAGCGTGACGCAGAACTATGAACTTATGCAGGGGCTCGATGAGCTCTGTGCGCTGGGCTGCGAGGTGCTATGTGGCGTGTCGCGTAAGTCGATGATATATAATCCTTTGGGAATCACGCCTGAGGAGGCGTTACCCGGCTCTTTGGCTATGGCTTGGGAGGCGCTGCGCGGGGGTGCGAAGATATTGCGTGTGCACGATGTGGCTGCTACACGTCAGATTGTGGATTTGTATAACCTATATATGGGTGTAAGATGATTAAACTGCGAAATATAGTCAAGCGCTTTGGAGATTTGGAGGTGCTGCATGGCATTACGATGGATGTGGCTCCTGGTGAGATAGTATCTATTGTCGGTGCGAGTGGTGCAGGCAAGAGTACGCTGCTGCAGATTATGGGAACGCTCATGCCTGCTACCGAGGGCGATATCGAGATTGGGGGTGTTTCGCCCGTGGGCTTGGATGATGCGTCGCTCTCGGCCTTTCGTAATAGACATATAGGTTTTGTCTTTCAGTTTCACCACCTTTTGGCGGAGTTCTCGGCCTTGGTGAATGTGATGATGCCGGCACTTATTGCGGGTGTAAGCCGTCGAGAGGCGGAGCGACGTGCCCGTGAGGTGTTGGAGTTGGTGTCTATGTCGCACCGCTTGGAGCATAAACCCTCGACACTGTCGGGAGGCGAGCAGCAGCGCGTGGCCATTGCACGTGCTTTGGTAAACAACCCTTCGGTGGTGCTGGCTGATGAGCCTACGGGAAACCTCGATACGGTGACACGTGACGAGATACAGCGTCTTTTCTTCGAGCTGCGTAACCTTACGGGTCAAACCTTCGTCATCGTTACGCATGATGAGAAGTTAGCCCGGATGTCGGATAGAAAAATAGTCTTAAGTGATGGCCTTATCACCCTGTAATATGACAAATGAGGAGCTCTATCAACTTCTTGAGGAGCTGCACGATAGATATAATACCGAGGAGTTTATCGAGGCCGACCCTATCAGCGTGCCTCATAGCTTTAGCGGGGTTGTGGATCGTGAGATTGCGGGCTTTCTGTCAGCAACCATTGCGTGGGGTAACCGCAAGGCGATAGTTAAGAGCGCACACCGCATGGTGCGATATATGGATAATGCACCGGAGGATTTTGTGCGTAATGCTACGGCTGCCGACCTGGAGCATCTACAGAGCTATGTGCACCGTACCTTCAATGGCGCGGACTTTCGTAGCTTTGTGCTCGGTCTGCGCCATATTCTTCAGGGGTGGGGCAGCATAGGAGGTTACTTCGAGGCGGGCTATGAAGAATACCACGATTTGCGTCCTGTGCTCTCGGCATTCCGTCGCGACTTCTTCGCTGTGGAGCACCTTCCCCATGCCGAGAAGCACCTCTCGTCGATAGATAAGGGTGCAGCATGTAAGCGCCTGTGTATGTACTTGCGTTGGTTTGTGCGTCGTGATGAGCGCGGTGTCGATTTCGGACATTGGACAAAGATACCGATGTCGGCACTATATATGCCTTTGGATATACATACGGCACGTCTGGGTCGTGCCTTTGGTCTTCTGGAGCGCAAGCAGAATGACTGGAGGGCTGTTGAGGAGCTCACTGCCTCGCTGCGACGCTTCTCGGAGGATGACCCCACGCGATATGACTATTCGCTCTTTGGAGCCGGCATAACACAACTATTCGATTAGGAGATGTTCCGTTTTAAGCAATTTAGCGTTGAGGATAACCACTCCGCCATGAAGGTGGGCACCGATGGCGTTCTTCTTGGTGCATGGGCCGATGTGGAGGGTGATATGCGCATCCTTGATGTGGGTACAGGTTCGGGGCTCATTGCTCTGATGGTCGCACAACGAAACAGCTGTGCCGAGATTACGGCTGTGGATATCGATGGTGGCGCTGTGGAGGATGCACGACATAATGTTGCGCAGTCGCCCTGGGGCCGCCGCATAGAGGTTGTGCATGGGGATGTTAAGAGCCTCGATGCGGAGATCCGCTTTGATCATATCGTAACCAACCCGCCATACTTCGATGGAGCGCTCCTCTCTCCCGATGCGGAGCGTAGTGTGGCGCGCCACACCTGCGCACTGACCTATCGCGATATTGTGGATGTGGCCTGTGAGTTGTTGCGCGAGGAGGGCAGGTTGAGCATTGTGCTGCCTATGGATTGTGCTGCGCGCTTTCGACGTGAGGCCTTTGGTCGTCTTCACCTTGTACGCGAGATAGATGTTGTCACTCGCCATGGTGAGGCCCCCAAGCGTGCGCTTATGGAGTTTCGCAATGGCGGGATGTTGGTTATGCCTCGTTGTGGTGTGATGTCGATATATGGTGATGATGGCTCGTATAGCGATGAGTATCGAGCCCTTACGGAGGATTTCTACCTCAAATTTTGATATCGACGGAATAATCCCTATCTTTGCAACTATATTACGTTTGATTATGAAGAGATTACTTATTATAGTTCTGTCACTCGTATTGTCGGTGATGGTCTTTGATGCCTCAGCGCAGCATATCTCGAAGAAGCGTGTGGGCATCTATATTGAGGATGGTAACATGGTTGTGGCCGAGGCTTCGACGACGCTTGTTGTTGAGCTCTGCGTGGAGCATGAGCGTTTTGTTCCCGGCCCCTATGCGCGTTATGCGCAGAAGTTTCTTGGTGCGCGTGCCTCGCTTGTTGAGCGCGAGGAGTATAGATTGGTGGCTGCCGATGTCGTAGCACATGAGGGATGCTATGCGGAGGAGCTTGCCGCGGTGCCTTCAAAGTGTGAGGATATCTCGTTTGCGGATGTTATGCCGGATAGGCTCTCGATGGCCGACCTTGGTGTTGAGGAGTCTGCTTATGAGGCTGCCGAGAGGGTCTATGAGTTGCGTCGTGCGCGTCTTGACTTTGTTACGGGCGAGTTGGGTGATGGCTCTATAGGCTCCGGTGCCGAGGCGTTGTTGCGTGAGCTTGACCGTCTGGAGGCACGCTACTTGGAGCTCTTCTATGGACGTCGCAGCGTGACATGCCACACCGAGCGTGTTGTTATTCCTGTTGAGGCGGAGCGCCCCGATATGGTTATTGCGCGCTTTAACCCCGAGAGGGGTGTTGTGGCAAAGGGTGACCTCTCGGGAGAGATTATCCTCCTCTCGATTGTGCCCTCGGCAATGACCTACCCCGCAAATATGGAGAAGGGCACGGCGACATATCGCTATGCCAATAATGCGCAGGTGAGCCTCTACCTCGGACAGACGCAGTTCTGCCAGCGCACACTGCCTATCTATGAGTTTGGAGCTACGGTGCAGCTCCTTGTTCCCAAGAAGTAAGCAACGGCTATGGAGATGGATAATACGCAACGCATGATTGCACTGCTGGGCCGTGTGCGTAAGCAGATGAATGGCGCTGTGGCCGAGAGCATGGCTACACATGGGCAGAAGTATGGTCTGAACTATGGTGTGAGTGTGGCTACGTTGCGCGAGATAGCTGCCACGGAGACGAAAGATTATGCCTTTGCAAAGTACCTCTATACGCAGCAGGTGCGTGAGCTCAAGCTCCTTGCCTGCCATCTTGCTGCGCCCGAGAGTGTTGCTGTCGAGGAGTTTCCCTTTTGGTCGCGAGGCATACAGAATGCCGAGCTTGCCGAGGAGTTGGCCTTTGCGCTTCTCTCGAAGATATATGATATAAACTCGCTGATGGGCGTGTGGAGTATCGAGAGTAACGAGTGGGTGGCCTATGCAGCACTTATGGCTGCATCGCGTAATGAGCGTACCCTCTCGGAGGTGGCCTTTATCGCTGTGGAGAATGCTCTGCGTGCCAACCCCGACTCACGATATATTGCCGAGGGTGTTGTAGCATTGCTCTGCTATATTGCTTCGCGCGATAAGTCTGTGACGGTGGGTATCCCCGTGCTTATGGAGCGTGTTGCGGAGTCTTCGGCCAAGCGTCATGTCATGGAGGAGCTGGAGTGGCGATTGGAGTATTTGTAGCTCACACCGGCATACGAGAATTTTCATAAACGTTCTGTGATAATTAAGCCACCCGCACGGGGTGGCTCCTATTTTTTTAATGGGGGGGGTAACGCGCTATCTCAGGACGGGACAAAATGTATAAAAAAAAGTTAGGGGTGTCTCCCCTAACCAAACTAATTACTCTCGCCTATGGCGTCGTATCGCTCCTCGACCTTCGACCAGTCGATAATCTTCCATAGGTCGGTAACGGCATCGCGCCTAAGATTATGGAAGTCGAGGTAGTAGGCATGCTCCCACACGTCAATACATATCAGCGGTATAAGCCCGTCGGTAAGCGGTGTGCCGGCGTTGGGCTTCGAGATGATATATAGATTTTGGTCGCTATCGGCGGCCAGCCAGACCCATCCCGAGCCAAAGAGCGTCGTAGAGGCCGTTATCATACGTCGCTTAAGCTCATCCACCGAGCCATACTCCTCATCTATCTTACGGCGCAGCTCACCCGAGGGGTGGTGCTTGGCGTGGGGCGCAAACTGCGAGAAGTAGAAGATATGGTTCCACGCCTGTGCAGCATTGTTAAATATTGCGCCATCGCTATTCAGAATAATCTCCTCAAGCGACATATCGCGGTAGCGCGTACCCTCGGTCAAATCCTCGAGCGCACGCACATAGCCGACGTAGTGTTTGTCGTGATGAAAATGCAGCGTCTCGGCCGAGATATAGGGCTCGAGAGCATCATAGGCATAGGGCAGCTCGACGATGGTGAAGAGCGTAGCCGCAAAAGATGTCATTGTCATAGTCGAAAAGTTTTAAGGTTGACTTTTCGACTATGCAATGCAAGAATGAAACCAAAGGCTGCTACTCCGCCTGATGGAGTATCACACGCTCGATAGCGCGCTCACATACGGGGCAGAAGCGCTCGGCCGTATTGTTGCGCATGCGACATACATCCGAGGGACGATAGATACCCTTTGAGACGTAGCCACCACCCTCATATACACCTACCGTATAGTTCGCCGTGCGCTCGGGGGTAACGGCCGAGGGTACCTCTATGCCGGGCTCCAACATATCTGCCCACTTCGACTCGAAATCGACCAGTGTGGTGATATTCGGCTCCCAGGGCTCGTGCGTGAGGGCGTGCATCTCGGTGCCGTCATCGTAGAAGTACTCGTCGCCAAGGCCCGCAAACGAGTGTCCGAACTCATGCACTACGACGGGCTTAAAGTCGCGGTGGTGTGCCGTAGTCAGCGTATATGAGTTATAGATGCCGCCACCGCCATAAGTATCGGTGTTGGCGAGGATGATGATATGCTCTGTAGGGATATTGGTCACCACGTCGAACATCTGAAATACCTCCTCGGTGGTGAGATAGCGAGGCATGTAGAAGGTCATGAAGTTTGAACCTATGGCCGTATCGCGCCATGTGCCCTTCTGCGGCTCGCTCACGTTGCTATCCTTCGAGGTGCTCTCCACGGCGATGAAGTTAAACTTCTCGGCATGAGCCTTAAAGGGCGCATAAGAGAGTATCTCCTCGGCCGTGATACGTGCATCCTCCATAAAGATGTCCATCTCTTCGGCGGTATAGCCCTCGGCAAGGATAACCACGTCGATAGCCTCCCTCGAGTTGCCGCCATGATGTACATAGCTGTGCTTCAGTGGCTCCGTGGCGCTTAAGTCGCGGATAAGGGCATCTGCAGGGTTGATGACATGCTTGAAACTACTCTCCACGCCGCAGTTGTTGCGCAGCACCACCTCGGCCGTAGCTGCCTCCTTGGGCATAGGCACGAGGAGTGTAAACTCGAAACTCTTGGTGAGTGTTGCTGCCTCGGGTGTCGTAATCCACTCCTGAAACAACGACGAGAAGGAGGTCTTATATATCGTCTCTCCCGCGGCATTGTAGAGCGTGAGGTCGCCATTGCCCTTTAGTGGTGTGGTTGCAAGGTTTATGCGTCGGCCCCACCAGTTTGGGGTCTTCGAGAGTGCGCGTAGCGAGATATCCAATCTCTCGGCATTGCCCGTGAAGATATAGTCGATACGTAGCGTCGCATCATCGAACGTGGTGTCGAAGCCCTCGGCATGGAGTGTCATTGTAGCAAACAAGGCTACAAATAAGATTACTATCTTTTTCATAATTAGAGTGTTGTACGGTTTTAGAATAGTATCCTGTCGTTATTGTCGTCGCCCTTATCCTTGCCCCATAGATGTATCTGGGACTCTTCACCATCGCGCAGTCGTTGTATATTTTTGCGGTGTGTCCATATCAGCAGCACAGCCACGGTCCACGAGAAGACGATAAAGGGTATGCTCTGGAAGGGGGCATTGGCATCGTAGGTCATCGTCGAGAAGATCATCACGAAGCAGGGATAGCAGCAGCCTGCCACCATCGAGGCCAACGACACATAGTGCCAAATGGCGAAGACCACGCACCACACGCCGAAGCATAGAAGCAGCACGGGAGGGTAGATGCCTGTGCCGGCACCCAGTAGCGTAGCTACGCCCTTGCCGCCCTTGAAGCCCGCGAAGATGGGGAAGATATGTCCGAGAACGACAAAAACTGTAGCTATGATGCGCAGATTGATAATCCATGCTTCGTTCACCGTGTCATCATAGCGTAGCAGCGAGGTGAGCGTAACAGCAACAAAGCCCTTGAAGTAGTCTATTATAAATACGGGTAGTGCCGCGCGCCTGCCAAGTACGCGCAACATATTCGTCGTGCCGGCATTTTTGGAGCCATGCTCACGAATATCTATGCCATAATATTTTTTACCAATCCACACGGCACTCGGTATCGAGCCGAGTAAATATGCTATAATCATCAAGGCGATGGCACATAGCCATGTAGTTGCATCCCAAGTCTCCATAATATTGAGGTTTCTTGTTAATAATCAGTGTAATAGGTTCTATTAGTTGTGACGCTAATTATACAAAGGTAGTGAAATTTTGCCAAATACCAAAAATGAGATGCCAAAGCGAGAGTCTGATATGGTAAAAAAAAATGGTGCCTCTTTGCGATTTTGAAAAAAAATAGTATCTTTGGTTGTTCAAAATAGATAATTGCATATTTATGAAATTACAACTCAACTTGTCGAAGGTGCTGAAGTCAGCCGTAGAGTCGCTCACAGATTGGCGTTGGTGGTCATCCATGGGAATGATTGTCTTCGGATGTTTCCTTGTGGCTGTAGCCTTTGTCGTATTTATCAACCCTTATAACATGGTGCCCGGAGGTATCTACGGTTTGGCGCTTGTCCTGCACAACCTCTTTCCCTCGATACAGGTTGGTACCTTTGGCTATATGTTTGATGTGCCGCTGATTCTCACCGCGCTGCTTATCTTTGGTGGTAAGCTCGGCGGTAGAACCATCTTCGCATCCTTCGTCACCCCGGGTCTTATGAACCTCCTCGACTACCTTGTATATCCCTCAAAGGAGGCTATCGAGGCTCTCGACCCCAATCTGCTTCTTGACGGCATGGTCAACCTCTCCGACCACCTTATGCTTGCCGCCATCATCGGTGGTTGCTTCAGTGGTGTGGGTGTGGGCGTTGTTATCCGCAATAACGCCGCAACAGGAGGTACCGATATCACAGGCATGCTTCTCCATAAGTTTGCCAAGATGAAGTTCGCCAATGGTGTGCTTCTCTCCGATGCCCTTATTGTGTTGAGCGGTCTTGTCGTTATTGGCTTTGGTGTAGGCTTGCCCGAGGGTAAGGAGGCACAGGGTCTTCTTCTGTCGCTCTATTCGGGTGTCTGCATCTTCGTGAATGCCAAGGTGTTAGGCTATACCATAGATGGCGCATCGCGCGATAAGCTTCTATATATCATCTGCGATGAGCACTCTAAAAATATGCGCGAGTATATCCTCCACGACCTTAAGCGTGGCGGTACATATATCAAGGCGCAGGGAATGTACACCGAGCGCGAAAAGGAGATGATATTCCTCGTGGTAAACCGCAAGGAGGTGCGCAACGTGCAGCAGAAGATTAAGGATTTCGATCCTCGAGCCTTTGTCGTTGTGACCGATGCGTATGATACTTTTGGAGAGGGATTTAAGCCCTTCCCCGAGGAGGACAGCATGCCCACAGAATAAAATTGTCCTCGTTGACTCTTTCGTCGTCAGGCATGATATAGAAATGCTCACATACTTAAAGTATGCTCCGCTTTTTCTATCTGCGACCAGCCCGAAAAAGTCTAACGATTGACAATTTTTCAGGGGGTGTAGTCGTTTAATAATATTCCTAAAATAAGGCTGTTGGCTTGCGTGCTGCAGCCTTTTAATAGATAAAAGATAATGAACATTCAAGTGAATAACCTGCGACCTCTTACCGGTAATGGTCGCAAACTATATATTGAGACCTACGGCTGTCAGATGAATGTCGGTGACTCGGAGATTGTCGTATCCATCATGCAGCAGGAGGGCTTCCGCTACACCGAGAGCCTCGAGGAGGCAGATATCGTTCTTATCAACACCTGCTCCATACGTGATAATGCCGAGCAGCGTATATGGGGACGCTTGAGCGAGATGCGCCACATGCGCAAGAAGCACCCCGCGCTGATAATTGGCATCATAGGCTGCATGGCCGAGCGTCTTAAGGAGGAGCTCACCAAGGGTGGCACGGGGGTAGATATTGTTGCGGGCCCCGACAGCTATCGTGACCTTCCGCGCCTGGTGCGCGAGGTGGAGGCGGGCTCTACGGGTGTCAACGTCGAGCTCTCGAAGGAGGAGACCTACGCCGAGATTGCCCCTGTGCGTCTTGATAAGAATGGCGTGAGTGCCTTTATAGCCATCATGCGTGGCTGCAATAACTACTGCTCATACTGCGTTGTGCCCTATACCCGAGGTATAGAGCGCAGTCGCGATGCCGAGACTATCATCCATGAGGCGCGCACGCTCTTCGAGAATGGCTACCGCGAGGTTACGCTTCTTGGTCAAAATGTTAACTCCTACCGCACGGGCGAGGTGGACTTCCCCGAGTTGTTGAGGCGTGTAGCCGAAATATCACCTCTCTTGCGTGTACGCTTTGCGACCTCTCATCCCAAGGATATCAGCGATAAGCTTCTCGAGACTATGGCCTCGAAGCCCAATATCTGTCGTGCCATACATCTGCCTGCACAGTCGGGCTCTTCCGAGATGCTCAAGCGCATGAACCGCAAATATACGCGCGAGTGGTACCTCGAACGTGTAGCTGCCATACGACGCTATATGCCCGATTGTGCCATCACCACCGACCTTATCGCGGGCTTCACGCACGAGACCGAGGAGGAGCACCGCGAGACCCTCACCCTCATGCAGGAGGTGCAGTACGACTTTGCCTATATGTTCAAGTACTCGGAGCGCCCTGGCACCTTTGCGCAGCGCCACCTTGGAGATGACGTGCCCGAGGATGTCAAGACGCGACGCCTGACCGAGATTATCGACCTTCAGAATAGGCTCTCCGAGGAGAGTAACAAGCGCGATATAGGTAAGGTGTTTGAGATACTTGTTGAGTGCACATCGAAGCGTAGTGATGCACAGCTCTCGGGTCGCACCTCGCAAAATAAGATGGTTGTCTTTGACCGTGGTGACCATAAGATTGGCGACTACGTGAAGGTTCGCATTACGGGATGTTCGTCGGCGACGTTGTTTGGCGAGGAACTTTAAATTTGTTTGTCAAGGCGCTAAAGGAGCAAGGGGCAAAGAGCAAGGGGCAAAGAGCAAGGCGCTAAAGGAGCAAGGAGGAAAGCAGAAACTTTCAACTTTGCTCTTTGCTCTTTCCTCTTTTATTGTGTTGCCATATCTGGTAGCTATTGACCAAGTTTTGCCATACGATATATGCTGTGGGGGCTATCGAGGCGATGGGGTCGAGGAAGTTGAGCGACATCCACACTGCCAAGATGGTATTCTTCTGTCCCATAGATTGTGCTACGGCGACCCTATCTCCCGTGATTGAACCTATCTTACGTCCCAGGGCATACTGACCTATGCAGAGCACAAGGGCGGCGACGGCGAGCTCCACCTCCATCCATGTCGAGGCCTCCGTGTCGAGGATAAAGGCTGTGGTGCGACCCAAGACCAGCACCAGCGATATAAGCCACAGGTAGAAAGATATCGAGGAGTGTGATGCAAACCACGCTGCCACCCTCGGGAGCAGCCATCGGCATAGTTGCGCCACAATAAAGGGGGCGACAAGCGTAGGGGCTACGCGGCTGATAATCTCCACAAAGGTGCATGTGCCATTGCCCAGGGCATGAAGCAGGGGAGGTGCCGCCACGGCGGTGACAAGATTGCACACGAGGCTATATGTTGCCATTGTCGTGACATTGGCACCGAGCATGCCGCCAATAACCACGGCAGCCATAGCTATGGGGGCCATCACGCATATCATGGCTCCCTGTGCCACGGTGGTGCCGAGTAGCGGAAGCGTGAGGTGGTAGATTATGGCTGCGCCCACGAACTGCACGATGAGCATCACTAAATGTATCCACTCCAGACGCATGGTGCGTATATCTACGCGGCAGAAGGTGACAAACAACATTCCGGCGATAAGCAGAGGTGTGAGCGTATGTGCTGTGGCGCTCTCCACCACGGCCAAGGGGCGGCAGAGCACGGCACCCACGACCATTGCCAAGGGCATAGATAGTGTCTTGATATCCTGTTTCGAAAGTCTCATATGTTCGATTACTTCTCGTTAAGGTAGTTTAGCGCCTGCTTCATCAGTGTGTTGCGCTCCTTCTCTGAAGGTATAGTCTCGAAGGGGAAGCCTATGACTATTGTGCGGTATGTGCCGTCGTAGGCCACGGCCGCCGAAGTCGAGGTGGCGCTATAGCGCATGATGGTTGTGGCGCCCTCACCATAGGGGGTTACCACCTCGGGGGCCTCCACAGGGTATATGTCGCGTGACGGCATGGTCTGAAAGTGTAGCTTCATGTCGCGCTTCGCCACGGTGCTCTTTGTTGTGAAGACCTCGCCGCGACGTGTCGCCATGGTGCCTCCAAAGGATGTGTGTAGCACCTCTCGGGCAAAGGCTCTATCCTCCTCTGTGGCTGTGGCTCCGTGCCACAAGTCGTAGTGCAGGTAGCTGCCTGACACAAGGAGCGAACCGCCACCCTCGGTGTAGCTGCGCAGCTGCTGCTGCAGTGCCTCTGGCATGGCCTCAAAGCGGTAGCCCATGGCTCCGCGACCTATGGTTGTTGTGCGCTGCTTACCCAGAATGATATCCACAACATCGTACTTGTCGAGCAAGATTTCTCCCTCGCTCACTGCGCGGTGTGATGTCGAGGTGAAGGAGTATCCCGCCTCGACGATAGCTCGTCCATGCAGTAGCGGGTAGTCGAAGGTGTTGCCCGCGATAATCTCCTGCTCATAGTCGTTGTAGCTGCTGCCCAGAGCATAGTTGTCATTCTCCTCCTTTGACAAGCCTCGGTCGAAGATGGTCTGCTCGCCAATAAAGGATATATCCTCTATATAGGGTACACCGCTATCGAAGCGGTTGTAAAAGCCGGCGAGGGAGTCGTCGGCAAAGCTATAGGGTGCCGACACGCGGTCAAAGCCATTTACCACCATCACAGTGCCACGTGCACGTTGTGCGCAGCACACCGAGAGGCTCTCGGAACAGAAGCTTTCACCACCCTCGTTTACGGCGGTGATGCGGTAGCTATATATCTTGCCCGGGTCGAGCTTCAGGGATATATGTGTGGTGTCAATGCGCTCGCCGCCATCGAAATCGCCGCCATTCATACGCCTATATAATATATAGTAGTCGGGTGTCGCCGTAGGCTCCAGGGCGTCGAGCGTAGGCTGCCAGCTGAGGTGCGCGGTGTTGCCCTCGAGCTCTATGGCAAAGCTATGTACGGGGAGGGGCTGCACGACATACTCCACCTCATATTGGCTTGCGAGGTAGCGCAGTATGCCCTTGTATATGGCGCGTGCGACATCGAAGCGGAAGGTGGGGTCGAGACCATAGCGCATGTCGGCGAAGTTCTGGTGTGAGAGCAGCTCGAGGAGCATCGTCGGGCAGTGGGGTATGCGGGCCTCGTAGTAGGCTCTGTCCCACATTCCGCGGCGTGTCCATTGTGGCTCATGCAGAGCGCGTATGTCGTGTGTGATGGAGCTCATGACCATGTCGGTGAGGTCGCGGGAGCGCAGGCGCGAGATATTATCCTTGAACTCACCCCTCTCTTCGGCCGTGGAGTAGATACCCAAGGTGCCTATAACCTCATCGTTGAGCCTCACGCCCGCATCCGAGTGAAAGGCTAAGGCGAGGTCTATGGGTATCGCCTTGCCACGCTCGCGGGGCAGTCGCTCCGAGCCTCCCATAAGGGCATTTACCCAGTGTGCTCGCGACATGTAATCCTCCTTGTAGTCATCCGTGCCCTGCTTGGGGCTATATATCTCCTCCTCGAAGCCCGACCACTGTAGCCAGTAGCGCGCTCCCTCGGTGAAGCGCGGATAGTGGCTTGTTATAGCCTCCTCGGGTGTGGCTCCACGTGCTATGTTGCCCATGCCTCCGCCTATTTTTATGGCGTCGGCTGTCACTACACCGCTATGTGAGGAGCGGTTGCTCAAGGTTACAAGACGCTTATGTGTGCCCTGCTCGAAGTAGAACTCGCCCAGCGGTATCCACATGCCGTCGCCCATCTGCTGGTTGACATGAAAGGTGTGGTCTGTGCTCCCCGTATGTACTGTATATTCGGCATCGGGGATGGAGTTATGGAGCGTGGCATATGAGATGTATAGTGTATATACTCCCGAGCGAGGTATCTCGCCGCCCCATGTCGCCCATGCGAGGTTGCGCTTATCTGTCGTAGCCTCAATCTTGCGTGCTGTGCCCGCCTCAAAGGGGTTCTCCCCCTGCATGTAGTACTCCTTGAGATGTGCAAAGCCCGCCTCCACGTCGCGCCACTTGCCACGACGTGCATGCTCCTCATATATGGTGTGACCTATGCCCTCATCATTGTCGAGGATAAGCTCCTCGGGGGTCATGCTGCGCTCACGAGGAAGCAGCACCGTAGCCCCTGCGCGCTCAAGCATAGGCAGCAGATAGGGCACGACGTAGCTCTGTGTATAGAGGTCCTCGACCGTCTCCCAGAGGCGTGAGCGCTGCCATCTCCACTCTTCTGCGGCCTGCTTGAAGTAGCGACCATGGCTCTGCCAAAGGGCGATATGCCTATGGCGCAATCCTCGTGAGGGTTGCGATAGGTGGCTGCTGCGTTCGATAAGCGGATATGTGGAGGTGTTGGTAAAGTGCTTGCCCTGGTTGCCGTAGTACTGAGGTATAAGCTCCTCTATGGTGCAACCCTTGACATATATTTGTAGCGTTGCCGAGCGATACCTCTCGGGTAAGACCTTGCGTACCTCGCTGTATATAAGGTCGATGCTCTCCTTGCGCATAGGGTAGTAGGCGAGCTCTGCCGAGGCATTTATCTCGATTGTGGTCTTGCGGTTACGTGTGCGTATGCGTGAGCTCTCCACCTTCACATGGCTGCCAGCCACCTCTGTAAGGGTGATGTTGCGTATGGCGACACATATATCGTTGCACACGCTCTCGGGGAGAGTGCTTTGCGCCGCAAGCTCACTCACAGAGAGGAGCATGGTAAGAAGCAGGCAAATGTATCTATGTTGAAAATTTTTCATTGCCCAAAGATAGGAAATAAAACAGAAATGAGAAAACAGAAATGAGAAATGAGAAAGAAAAGTGAATTAACGGCAATTAGTCATCTTTAGTTCACTTCCTGCTTACTCTTTGCTCTTTTCTTTCTCATTTCTCCTTTAGATTGACACGAAAAAGTGAGTGACTAAAATAAAATAGTCACCCACTTTTTACATGCGTTCTCTTTGATTGAGAACCTATAAGGTCGAAAAGATTACTTCACCTCCTCAAACTCCACATCCTCGGGCTGTGCCTTCTGCTCACCCTGTGCACCGGCACCTGCTGCACCGGCACCCTGCTGTGCCTGCTCGGCCTGCTGCTGTGCGTAGATATCCTGCGATGCGGCCTGCCATGCAGCGTTCAAGGCCTCGATAGATGAGTCGATGGCTGCGAGGTCCTGTGCCTTGTGTGCCTCCTTGAGCTTGCCCAAGGCATCCTCGATGGCGGCCTTCTTATCTGCGGGGAGCTTGTCGCCATACTCCTTGAGCTGCTTCTCCGTGGCGAAGATGTTCGAGTCGGCGGCATTAATCTTCTCGATGCGCTCCTTCTCCTTCTTGTCCTTCTCCTCGTTAGCCTTTGCCTCGTCACGCATGCGCTGAATCTCCTGCTCGGTAAGGCCGCTTGATGCCTCGATGCGAATCTTCTGCTCCTTGCCTGTGCCGAGATCCTTGGCCGAGACGTTGAGGATGCCGTTAGCGTCGATATCGAAGGTCACCTCAATCTGGGGTACGCCGCGAGGTGCTGCGGGGATGCCATCAAGGTGGAAGCGACCGATAGACTTATTGTCGGCAGCCATGGCGCGCTCACCCTGACATACGTTGATATCCACCGAGGGCTGGTTGTCGGCAGCCGTAGAGAATACCTGGCTCTTACGTGTGGGGATGGTTGTGTTTGCGTCGATAAGCTTTGTCATCACGCCACCCAAGGTCTCGATGCCGAGTGAGAGGGGGGTGACGTCGAGCAAGAGCACATCCTTAACCTCGCCTGTGAGGACACCACCCTGAATAGCGGCACCCACGGCTACAACCTCATCGGGATTTACCGAGCGGTTGGGGGTCTTGCCGAAGAATTCCTCTACGACCTTCTGAATCGCGGGAATACGTGTTGAGCCACCCACGAGGATAACCTCATCAATCTGTGAAGCCTGAAGGCCTGCATCGCGCAATGCTATGCGGCAAGGCTCGATAGTCTTCTGTACGAGGTGGTCGGTGAGCTGCTCGAACTTGGCGCGTGTGAGCGACATCACGAGGTGCTGGGGAATACCGTTTACGGGCATGATGTAGGGGAGGTTGATATCTGTCGTTGTTGCCGACGAGAGCTCAATCTTCGCCTTCTCGGCAGCCTCCTTCAGACGCTGCAAGGCCATAGGATCCTGTCGAAGGTCTATCTGGTGCTCGGCCTTGAATGCCTCGGCCATATAGTCGATAAGCACGTGGTCGAAGTCATCACCACCGAGGTGCGTATCGCCATTTGTTGACTTAACCTCAAATACACCGTCACCAAGCTCCAAGATAGAGATATCGAAGGTACCGCCACCGAGGTCATAGACAGCAATCTTCATGTCGTTCTGCTTCTTATCAAGGCCGTAAGCCAAGGCCGCTGCCGTGGGCTCGTTGATGATACGACGCACCTTAAGACCGGCAATCTCACCAGCCTCCTTCGTTGCCTGGCGCTGCGAGTCAGAGAAGTATGCGGGCACGGTAATCACCGCCTCGGTAACCTCCTGGCCGAGGTAATCCTCGGCGGTCTTCTTCATCTTTTGAAGTGTGATGGCCGAGATCTCCTGGGGTGTGTACTGACGACCGTCAATCTCTACTCTCGGGGTGTTGTTCTCGCCCTTAATGATGGCATAGGGAGCACGTGCGATGTCTGCAGCTACAGCATCATAACGCTCACCCATGAAGCGCTTGATAGAGAATACCGTGCGCTTGGGGTTGGTGATGGCCTGGCGCTTTGCGGGGTCGCCCACCTTGCGCTCGCCACCCTCTGTGAAGGCAACAACCGAAGGGGTTGTGCGGTGACCCTCCGCGTTAGGAATTACAACGGGCTCATTACCCTCCATTACGGCCACACACGAGTTGGTCGTACCCAAGTCAATACCAATAATCTTGCTCATAGTTCTAAAGTTTTATATTGTTAAATTTTTCGTTCTGTTTGTTTTGCTCCCCTAAAGAACAAATGGCATACCAAACCGCGAAATATGCCAAAAGTGACACATATATATTATAATAGTGACAAAACGAACCGTGCCATGTCAGCTATGACTGACAAAATGACATGCTTGTAACGCTCCGTTCACGCCGTACGAAGCTAAAGAACAAAGAGGAAAGTAATCTTTAGTTCACTTTTCTCTTTTCTCTTTTCTCTTTTCTCTTTTCTCTTTGCTTAGTATTCTCTCGCGCCGAAGATGGCTGTGCCTATTCTAACCATTGTCGAGCCATACTCCAGGGCTATAGGGTAGTCGTCGGACATGCCTATGGATAGGGTGTCGAAGTCGCGACCGAATAAGGGCTTTAGCTTCTCGAAGATATCTCTAATATGCTGGAAGTCATGGCGTACTATGCTCTCGTCGTCGGTATTCGAGGCTATGGTCATCACGCCGCGCACACGTATATGTGACATCTCTGCGAGGCGACCTGTGGCGAGGTAGGCCTCAAGCTCCTTCTGTGCCCATCCCGACTTCGACTCCTCGGCGGCTACGTGCACCTCGAGGAGGATATCTATCGTACGGTTGTATTTTGCGGCCTGCTTCTCTATCTCCTCGATAAGACGCTCGGAGTCCACCGACGATATCATCGTTACGAAGGGGGCAATCATCTTGACCTTGTTTGTCTGCAGGTGGCCTATCATGTGCCACTCGATATCCGTGGGTAGCTGTGCCTGCTTGGTTGCCATCTCCTGTGGTCGGCTCTCGCCAAAGATGCGCTGACCTGCGTCGTAGGCCTCCTGCAGTCGCTCTGCGGGGTGAAACTTCGACACCGCCACAAGCTTCACGCCTGCGGGCAGCGTAGCCCATATCCTATGTAGTCGCTCCGTGATATTCATTTTATAATATGTTTTTCGACCACAAAAATAGATATTATTAGATAAGATAGCAACTATTTCAAAATAAATTCTTACCTTTGAGGGATATTTGTAAATATATAAAAGTATAAAATAAACCAAACTAAACCTTATGAACAAATTTATTAAAGTGATTGCCCTTGTGGGTGCCTTTGTTGTGGGTGTGGCTACGGCAGATGCCTGCACAAACTTTATCGTTACGCGCAGAGCCTCGGCCGACGGCTCCAACATGGTGACCTATGCTGCCGACTCGCATGGTCTGTATGGCTCACTCTATCAGTATATCCCCGTGAAATATACCGAGTGGATGGATGTTACGGAGTGGGATACGGGACGCTATCTCGGCAAGATTAAGCAGGCTCCCGTAACCTACCGTACGCTTGGCAACTCGAATGAGCACTCGCTCTTCATCACCGAGACGACGTTTGGTGGCCGTGCGGAGCTTGAGGATCCCAATGGCGGTATCGACTATGGCTCACTTATCTATATCACGTTGCAGCGCGCCAAGACCGCACGTGAGGCTATCGACATCATCGTAGATTTGGCCAACACCTATGGTTACTGCTCGTCAGGCGAGTCATTCTCGCTTATCGACCGCGAGGAGGCATGGATCATGGAGCTTATAGGCAAGGGCCCCGAGGATAAGGGTATCGTATGGGTGGCACGTCGCATCCCCGATGGATATGTTTCGGCACATGCCAATCAGGCACGTATCACCACCTTCCCCTGGAACGACCCCGAAAACTGTATCTATGCTCCCGATGTGGCAGATGTAGCGCGTAAGCATGGCTGGTTTGAGGGCAAGGATGAGGAGTTCAGCTTTGCCGAGGCCTATGCACCGCTCGATTTTGGTGCTATGCGAGGTTGTGAGGCTCGCGTGTGGGCCTTCTTCCGCACTGTAGCAGATGATATGGATCAGTATGAGGACTATGCCATGGGTCACAACAAGGAGAACCGCATGCCCTTGTGGGTGCAGCCTCGCGAGAAGGTGACAGCAAAGGTGTTGATGGATTGTATGCGTGACCACTATGAGGGCACGAAGATGGATATGACCACGGATATCGGTGCCGGAGGTGAGGCTTGTCCCTATCGTTGGCGCCCCATGTACTTCGAGGTAGATGGTGTGGAGTATTGCAACGAGCGTGCTACGGCAACGCAGCAGACAGGCTTCTGGCTTGTAGGTCAGGCACGTCCCGAGAAGGTGGGTATCCTTTGGTTTGGCACGGATGATGCCGCTACATCGCCCCTCACACCTATCTACGTGAACTCGACTGTTGTTCCCGAGTGCTTGAAGGAGGGCAATGGCTCGATGCTCCAATACTCGGATACAGCGATGTTCTGGGTGACGAACCGCGTGGCACAGTTTGCATATCTGCGCTACAACGTTGTGGGTAAGCATGTTCGCGAGTGTGTAGATAAGTGGGAGAATGAGATGATAGCCAAGGTTGCGGAGTATGACGCTGCGGCTGCCGAGATGTCGGCAAAGAGGGCACAGAAGTATCTCACCGGCATCACCGTGGAGAATGCACAGAAAATCTTTGCGCAGTGGGTGGAGCTCGATAAGTACCTGATGGTGAAGTATATCGATGGCAATGTCAAGGGCGAGGACGAGAAGGGCTTCATCGACAACGGCAATGGCAAGGATATCCCCGGAAAGATTGAGCAGCCGGGCTACACCGAGAATTGGAAGCGCGCGGTAGCTGCCGACAAGGGTGAGATATTGAAGGTTGTAAAATAACATGAGAGTATAACTATGGAGAGATATGATATTATCGTTATAGGCTCGGGCCCTGGTGGTTATGTAGCTGCTATACGTGCTGCGCAGTGCGGTAAGCGCGTGGCTGTTGTTGAGAAGGCGGATGCCGGTGGTGTATGTCTTAACTGGGGATGTATCCCCACGAAGGCTCTTGTACGCTCGGCGCAGGTCTTTGCCGACTGTAAGTCTGCGGCAACTTTCGGTGTGCAGATTGAGGGCGAGGTTAAGCCCGACTGGGCGAAGATGGTGGAGCGTGAACGCATGGTGGCAACAACGATGAACAAGGGCGTTCAGTTCCTTCTGAAGAAGAATAACATAGATGTCCTTGCCGGCTTTGGCAGCCTTAAGGCGCCGCATGTTGTTGATGTGGATGGCACGGAGTATGAGGCCGAGAATATCATCCTGGCAACGGGAGCGCGTCCTCGTGAGATGCCCTTCATGCCTATCGATGGCAAGCATATCATCTCCTCGAAGGAGGCTCTCGTTCTTCCCGTTCTTCCCGAGACGATGGTCGTTGTAGGCTCGGGAGCTATAGGCTCGGAGTTTGCCTATATTTACGCCACGATGGGCGTTAAGGTGACCATTGTCGAGTATATGCCCCAGATTATGCCCCTCGAGGATGAGGATACGGCAAAGGCTATGGAGCGTGCCTTCCGCAAGCTGCGTGCCCAGGTAATGACCTCGACAACCGTGAAGCAGGTCTCTGTACGCGAGGATGGAAAGTGCCTTGTGGAGGTTGAGGGTAAGAAGGGTGCACAGACCCTCGAGGCGGATATTGTGCTCTCGGCCGTAGGCATCAAGTCTAATATCGAGAACCTTGGTCTTGAGGCTCTTGGCATTGCGGTTGAGCGCGATAAGGTGAAGGTGGATGAACACTACAGGACATCTGTGGATGGCATCTACGCCATAGGTGATATCATCGCCACGCCCGCCCTTGCGCACGTCGCCTCGGCCGAGGCTATACACTGCGTGGAGCATATCTGCGGCCTTAACCCCGAGGCTGTGGACTACACCACCATACCCTCATGTATCTTCACTTCTCCCGAGGTGGCCTCTGTAGGCCTTACCGAGGCGCAGGTTAAGGCACAAGGTGTTGAGTATAAAGTTGGTAAGTTTCCCTATACCGCATCGGGTAAGGCTACGGCAGCAGGTGAGCGTGATGGCTTCGTGAAGCTCATTTTCGACTCCGAGGAGCGACTTTTAGGTGCTCACTTCGTGGGTCATAACGTCACCGAGATGATAGGCGAGCCTACCCTTGCCAAGGTGCTGGGTGTCAATGCTCACCGTATAGCGCGCACTATACATGCTCACCCCTCGATGCATGAGGCGGTGATGGAGGCGGCGGAGGATGCTCTGGGTTGTGCTATACACATGTAATTTCTCGTGATAAGAGGCAATCTGCAACGCTTTGCTTGTCTGAAAAATGCTCATTTACGCCGAGTAAACTACGCTTTTTCATACTGCGACAAATCGTTACATCTCGCCACTTCTGACGAGAAGAGGGTATGCCGAGCATTGCATCTGCGGAAATTTGGCTCTTATGACCGTTAACAAAGTATATCTTCAATGGGCAGTGCTAAAGTGTATTGCCCATTGTGGGTATTAACTATTAAATAATCAGGGTTTTGCGTTATTTTATTGAGCTGCAATACGACGGTGCTGCCTACTACGGTTGGCAGCGACAGCCCGATGCCGAGACTGTGCAGGGGGTCATCGAGCAGAAGCTATCGATGCTCCTGCGTGTGCCCACCGAGATTGTAGGTGCAGGACGCACCGACACAGGGGTTAACGCCTCGTTCTACGTTGCTCACTTCGATAGTGAGCGGGAGGTGGAGTGTGCGCAACTCGCCTACAAGCTTAATAAGGTGCTTCCCGAAGATATTGCCATACTTCGCATCTATGGGGTGGAGGCAACGATGCATGCCCGCTTTGATGCCCGCATGAGGGAATATACCTACTTCATCACCGCCACGAAGCGCCCCTTCAGACGCTTCTCGGCATGGCATTATGCCGTGGAGTTAGATGTGGAGAAGATGAATAAGGCGGCGGCTAAGCTCCTTGAACATAATGATTTTACCTCATTTGCCAAGCTCAACTCAAACAACAAGACTAATATCTGCCATATCTCGCATGCAGAGTGGGTGTGTGAGGAGGATGGCACATTGCGCTTCACCATACGTGCCGATAGGTTCTTGCGCAACATGGTGCGCGCCATCGTAGGTACGCTTGTGGATGTCGGTCGTGGTCGATATACGGTTGAGGAGTTCGAGGATATCATCCTTGCGCGCGACCTCTCGCGCTCAAGCAGCGGAGCTCCGGCATGTGGATTGTTTTTATCTGATATAGTTTATTAACATGAAGAAAATCAGCTTATTGCTATGTGCTCTTCTCGCCTTGTTGTCGTGTGAGAATGGTGCAATAGATCAAGGACTATCTTGCGTTACAGATGATGTTGTGCTTTCTGTGGCCTTGGAGGGTGATGACACACGCATGCACCTCAACACGGCGTTGAAGACCGTATGGGATAGGGGTGATGAGCTCTCGTTGTTCTATGGCAGTGTTAGAAATCAGCGATGGTGCTACTGCGGGGAGACGGGTTCACGTGTGGGTGTTATAGCTCCTTCCGAGGATATCGATGTCTCTGCATTAAGTGGCGATATCTTGATGTTGTATCCCTATCGTTCGAGCGGCTACACCTATCTCTCTTCGAAGAATACCTTCTCCTTGACGCTCCCCGGGGTGCAGAGTTATCGGGCCTCGAGCTATGGTGAAGGCTCGAATATGATGCTCGGCGTCAGCACCGATAGAGAGTTTGTGCTTCGTAACCTTATGGGATGGTTGCGCATATCGCTCACAGGTAATGGCGAGCGTGTTGTGTCGGTGGCGTTGACGGGTAATAGTGAGGAGCCTCTCGCCGGCAGAGCATCTATCGATGTGGCGACCTTGGCAATGACGAGCAGCTCGTCGCGTAATGCCGTCAAGACGATAACCATAGATTGTGGTGCGGGTGTTGAGCTTACCTCTGCGCCTACGGACTTCTACTTTGCTATCATCCCGCAGACCTTTGCCGAGGGCTTCACTATTACGGTGACGACGGATGATGGATGTGTGATGACGCAGACGACCTTGCGAGAGGTGGTTGTGGAGCGTAATGGGATTACGCCCATGCAGAGTCTTGTCTTCTCGGGTGTTGCTCCGGAGCAGCCTGCGGTTGAGCTTCCCGAGGACCCCTCGCCCACGAAGACCAACTTCAAGCATCGCATCCTGCTTATTGACCATACGGGAGTATGGTGCTCAAACTGCCCACGTGTCATGAGCGGCCTTGAGGCGTTGGCCAAGACGGAGTATGCCGATTACTATAACGAGGTTACAAACCACCCCTATGAGAACTCCTATGACATCTACGACTATGCCTATTCGGCTGCGGCAGTAGATATTTCTCGCTTCTATAGCCCGAGTGGTTATCCTAATGTGAGATTCAACTACTTTGGTGGTACAGGCAGCATAAAAGAGCCTGTAACGTTTGTTAGCGAGAACTCGGCTATGATTAACTCTTTGGTGAATAGGTCAGGTGTCGATGTCGGCATCTCTATTGCTACGAAGGTGAACGACACATCGGTAGATGTCGCTGTAGGTTTGAAGGTGGGTACGGCGGCCGATTATTATGTCGCCGTATGGCTTTTGGAGAGCAATATCTCAAATCCCTATCAGCAGGGTGCCACGCAGGAGTCACATCGTGTGAGCCACAATGCGCTACGTAATATTGCAGGTGACTATGATGTCGAGGATATCTATGGTCGAGCCTTGGGACGTGTAGCGGCCAAGGAGGTTAACATCTCCTACTACAACATACCTCTATTGAGTGATAGTTGGAAGGTGGAGAATATGGATATTTTAGTGCTTGTCTCTACGCCGGATAGCCAGGGCTACTTTAAGGATGTCGTTAATACGATGCGTTGTAAGGTTGGTGAGTCTGTGGCCTACGACTATCGGTAGTCTTTAGCCGAAGCATATTCAATTATTGCGCTATGTTTGCACGTGGCGCAATTTTTTTGTACCTTTACCGCGTTATTTATCTAAATAATTCGACGAATATGAAATGTGCAATTATAGGTCATGGCAAGATGGGTCGCGAGATCGAGCGCATCCTTGTGGAGCGTGGCCACGACGTAGTGTTTATTATTGATGAGAATAATGTTGAGGAGCTCACTGCGGAGCGTATCTCGCAGGTGGATGTAGCCTTTGAGTTCACCACGCCCGATACGGCGCACGACAACGTGCGTAAGGTCTTGGAGGCGGGAGGCAGGGTAGTGTGTGGCACTACGGGATGGCTTACTCATCTTCCTGCGATGGAGAGGCTTGCAGTGGAGCGTGGCGGTGCGCTGTTTTATGCTTCGAATTTCTCGATAGGTGTCAATATGATGTTTCGCCTCAATCGTCGCTTGGCAGAGCTCATGGCTCCACATGCCGAGTATGATGTGCGCATCGAGGAGACACATCACATGTGGAAGAAGGATGCTCCGAGCGGTACGGCTATAACCTTGGCCGAGGGTATTATCGAGAATCTTGGTCGCAAGAGCGCGTGGGTGAACGGCTCGTCAGAGAGTGCCGAGCAGTTGGAGATAGAGTCCTTCCGTGAGGGTATGGTTCCGGGTATTCATACGGTACGTTATACGGCGCAGGATGACTATCTCGAGCTTAAGCACTCGATAACCAACCGCCGTGCGTTGGCTCTTGGTGCTGTTGTTGCTGCCGAGTATCTCCACAATAAGTCGGGAGTGCACACCATGGAAGATCTTCTATAACACCGTGTATGATGAGAAAGTTTCTTGATAGTATAGGGGCCCTTCTTCGCAATCCATGGGTCGTTGCTGTTGTTGTTGCTGTTGTTGTCACACTCTTTGCTGTGTGGTATGGTGCGGCGTGGTCGCTTATTGTCACGTTGCCCCTTATCTACGACTATTATGTGGGTCACCACCTGCGAGACCTTCACCGCCGTATGATGGAGCGTTATAGGTGGTGGCGCTGGCTCTATGCTGTGTGGTGTGCAGCGATATTTGCACTGGTTGTTGGTGTGCTCGTGCACATGCTTCTCTTCCGCTGGAATATACTCTTTATTATCAGCTACTGCGTGGTGTTGTGTTATGCCTTGTGGAACGAGTTTAGGGGCGAGACGCGCCTCTACACGTGGCTTTATGGCTGGGTGCATGCAATACTCTTCGCTACGGTCTTTGCCTCGATTATTCAGCTCTATTGGTTTCAGCTCTTTGTCATCCCTACGGGCTCGATGGAGAGTACGTTGCTTGCAGGTGACTATATCCTTGTGAGCAAGACGGCCTATGGTCCGCGTGTACCTATGACGCCGCTGTCGTTTCCCTTTGTGCATAACACCCTGCCGCTGAATAACGAGAAGTCGTCGTTTGCGACATGCTGGCAGCGCAACTATCGCCGCTTGGCAGGTCAACAGCGTGTTGAGCGTGGCGATGTCGTTGTCTTCAACTTTCCCGAGGGTGACACCGTAGTCTTGGAGCGTGCTGCCGAGAGCTACTATGAGCTGTTGCGCAGTGGAGAGTTTGGGCCTACGCCCGAGGCGAGCCGCAAGGCTCTTGCCGAGCGAGGCACCCTTGTTGTACGACCTACGGATAAGAAGGAGAACTATATCAAGCGTTGTGTGGCTGTTGCGGGCGATACTTTGCGCATTGTCGATGGTGTGGTCTATACCAACGGCGAGGTGGAGCGCTATATTCCCAAGCGTCAGTATATCTACTATAACCGCCTTACGGGTAAGCCCTTGAAGATGGGCTATAATCGGCAGTATGGCGTAGCCACGGAGCAGGCTGTTACGGATGCCGAGATGGCGCAGTATGCCGATACAACACGCTATCTGCCGATGAAGATTGGCGATATGCTCACCGGAGGCAGCCTTATACCTCATCTGCCGGAGGGCGCTACGTCGCGCTGGACGCTCGATAACTTTGGCCCCGTGTGGATACCTCGGGCGGGTGCCACGGTGGAGCTTACTGCCGAGACGGTGGCTCTCTATGGTCGTTGCATCGAGGTCTATGAGGGTAATGACCTCGAGCTGCGCGATGGCATCTACTATGTCAATGGCGAGGCTTGCGATAGCTATACCTTCCTTCAGGACTACTACTTCATGATGGGCGATAATCGTCATGGCTCACTCGACTCGCGCTTCTGGGGCTTTGTTCCCGAGGATCATATCGTGGGTAAGGCTACCTATGTGCTCTTCTCGACCGACCCCATGGGTGGTGTACGCTGGGATAGAGCCTTCACAAAGATTGAGTAAAACGTTGTATTGTGGCACAAGATAGTTATAAGACCATAGCGCGTCCTGCCGAGACTACTTACCGACAGTTGAGCAGTAAGTTCTTGACCTATGCCTACCCTGTGGAGACGGAGGAGGAGATTAAGAGCTATCTCGATGCACTGCGCAAGCGTTGGTTTGATGCTACGCACCACTGCTATGCGTGGCGTCTGGGGCCTCGTGGTGAGCACTTTCGCGCCAATGATGATGGTGAGCCGAGCTCTACGGCAGGTAAGCCTATCCTTGGGCAGCTGCTCTCGCAGGAGGTGACAAACTGCCTTGTGGTTGTTGTGCGCTACTTTGGAGGCACGAAGCTCGGTGTGCCGGGGCTTATAGCTGCATATAAGGAGTCCACAGCACAGGTCTTGGCCGAGTGTGAGATTGTCGAGCGCACGGTGGATGTCACCATGAAGGTGGCGTTTAGCTATATTGCGATGAACGATGTTATGCGTATTGTCAAGGATATGCAACCGAGGGTTGTCAGTCAGGAGTTCGACAACCTCTGCACGATGACACTCTCCATCCGTGAAGGCGACTCCGAGCAGCTGATAGGTCGTCTGGAGAAGGTTGAGGGTGCTACGGTGGATGTTATAAGTTAGTAAAGTGTTGCTCACAGCCTAATAGATTAAGCTTTTGGATAGCAAGATAAAAATACGAGGAGCGAGGGTACATAACCTCAAGGGTATCGACCTTGATATCCCGCATAGCAAGTTTATTGTTGTTACGGGATTGTCAGGCTCGGGTAAATCGACATTGGCCTTCGATACCATCTTTGCCGAGGGTCAGCGTCGCTATGTCGAGAGCCTCTCGGCCTATGCACGTCAGTTTCTTGGCAGGGTGGAGAAGCCCGATGTGGACTTGATTGAGGGCATAGCTCCGGCTATCGCCATCGAGCAGAAGGTCATCTCGCGTAATCCGCGCTCTACGGTGGGCACCGTAACCGAGATATACGACTATCTGAAGCTTCTCTTTGCGCGTCTGGGCCGCACCTACTCACCCAAGACGGGCCTCGAGATACGTTGCTACGAGGTAGATGACGTTGTGGCCCATATCCTCGATATGGCGAGAGGTACAAAGATTGTTGTTGCCGCGCCGCTTCTTCTCAAGCAGTCGGAGGGTATCATCGAGCGTATTCTTACGCTTATGGAGGATGGTGTCAGCCGTGTGCGCTATCGTGGTGAGGTGATGAGTATTGAGGCGTTTATGCCGCAGGTGGATAACGATATGCGTATGGAGGATGTGATGGTCGTGGTGGACCGTATCACGCTTGTTGAGGGCGAGGATGTCGTGTCTCGCCTCACGGACTCTGTGGCTCGTGCCATGGGTTATGGCTCGGGCATGGTGCATATCATCACCGATAAGGTGGAGACCTTCACGTCGCGTTATGACGAGGATGGCATCAGCTATGAGCGTCCCACGGAGCATCTGTTCTCGTTTAATAACCCTATGGGAGCCTGTCCCGAGTGCGAGGGTTATGGCCGCATTGTGGGTATCGACGAGGATCTTGTTGTGCCCGATAAGTCGAAGAGTCTTTATGAGGGTGCTGTGGCCTGTTGGAATGGAGCCTCGATGAGCCGCTGGAAGCAGGAAATGGTACTTGGTGCTGCGAAGGCAGGACTATCGATACATACGCCCTATCATCAGCTTTCGGATGCCGAGCGCGAGATGGTGTGGCGCGGCACAGAGCACTTCTACGGCATAGATGACTTCTTCGCCTATGTCGATACGCAGCGCCACAAGGTGCAGTATCGCGTCTTGAAGTCACGATATATGGGTAAGACGCTCTGCCCCACCTGTCATGGTACGCGCCTGCGTCCCGAGGCCCTTAATGTGAAGATTGGAGGACGTAATATCGCGGAGCTCGTGACGATGACTATTGCCGAGCTTACCACCTTCTTCGATAATCTGCATCTTGATGAGCATGATGCGAAGGCCTCGTCGCGCCTTCTTGCCGAGATACGCAGCCGCCTGAAGTGCTTGGTGGATGTGGGCTTACACTACCTCACGCTTGACCGCTTGGCTTCGACCTTGTCGGGCGGTGAGTCGCAGCGCATCAACCTCTCGCGCTCGCTGGGAAGCAACCTTGTGGGCTCGATGTATATTCTCGATGAGCCGAGCATAGGTCTTCATCCGCGCGATACAAATCGCCTTATAGGCGTGCTTAAGCAGCTGCGCGACCTTGATAATACGGTTATTGTTGTGGAGCATGAGGAGGAGGTTATGCGTGCTGCCGACTGGATTGTTGATATGGGCCCCGAGGCGGGTGTTGGTGGCGGTAGGGTGGTATATAATGGCCCCGCCGAGGAGATAGAGAGTGCCGAAGGCTCGCTCACGGCCGACTACCTTACGGGTAGAAGAGCTATCTCCGTGCCGGCGCGTCGTCGTGCCGCTGCAGGCTATATCACGGTGCGTGGTGCTCGACATAACAACCTCAAAAACATAGATGTGAAGATACCTCTCGGTGTGCTTGTTTGCATCACGGGAGTCTCGGGCTCGGGTAAGTCATCTTTGGCTGACGATATTCTCTATCCGGCATTGAAGCGTAAGCTTGCCGAGACTACGCTCACGCCCGGCGACCACGATACGATAGAGGTGGATAGGCATATGCTTCAGGGTGTGGAGATGGTGTCGCAGTCGCCCATAGGTAAATCTACACGCTCAAATCCCGTCACCTATATCAAGGCGTGGGATGAGATACGTAAGCTCTATGCCGAGCAGCCCTATGCCAAGCATACGGGCATCATGGCTACGGCCTTCTCGTTTAATATGCCGGGTGGCCGTTGCGAGGAGTGTCAGGGTGAAGGTGTCATCAAGGTGGGCATGCAGTTTATGGCCGATGTGGAGCTCACGTGTGAGGCGTGTGGCGGTATGCGCTTCAAGCCCGAGATATTGGAGGTGAAGTATCGCGGTAAGTCGATATACGATATCCTTGAGCTCTCGGTGGATGAGGCTATAGAGTTCTTTGCGGAGGATAGGGATAATGCCACATGCCGACGTATTGTCGAGCGCATACGACCACTGCAGCAGGTGGGCTTGGGCTATGTTAAGCTTGGACAGAGCTCCTCGACCTTGTCGGGCGGTGAGTCGCAGCGCGTGAAGCTCGCCTCGTTCCTCACGAAGGAGCGCACTGCGGAGCGTCTGATGTTTATCTTCGACGAGCCTACCACGGGACTTCACTTCCACGATATCGTACGTCTGCTCGGGGCCTTTGATGCCCTTATCGAGCGCGGACATACGGTTGTTGTCGTAGAGCATAATATGGATGTCATAAAGTGTGCCGACTGGGTTATAGACCTCGGTCCCGAGGCTGGTGCCGAGGGTGGTGAGGTGGTCGTTGCGGGCACTCCCGAGGAGGTCGCACGGTGCGAAAAGAGCTATACGGGCCACTTTCTTAAGATAGATTACGAGTCGTGATGAAGGAGTTTGAGACATATACACTTTCGAATGGCATGCGTGCCATACATCGTCAGGTGCGTAGTGGTGTTGCGCACTGTGCCGTAGTGGTTAATGCCGGCTCACGCGATGAGCTGCGTAATGAGTATGGCATCGCGCACTTTGCCGAGCATGGTCTCTTTAAGGGTACTACGCATCGTCGTGCCTATCAGGTGAACTGCCGTTTAGAGAACCTTGGAGGTGAGCTTAATGCCTACACCACGAAGGAGGATACGACGCTCCATGCCACGGTCATGCGTCGTGACTTTAGTCGTGCCGTGGAGCTTCTTGCCGATGTTATTTTTCACTCCACCTTTCCTGATAAGGAGCTCGACAAGGAGCGTGAGGTTATTGCTGATGAGATAAACTCCTATAAGGACTCGCCCTCGGAGCGTATATATGACGACTTCGAGGATATGATCTTTCGAGGCTCGGAGCTCGGACATAATATCCTTGGCTCGAAGGCTACGATAGCGAAGATGGATAGCCGCGCACTGCGAGCCTTTGTTGAGCGCACCTATACCACCGACCAGATGGTCTTCTCCTCTATAGGTAATTTCTCGGTGGCTACGGCACGCGCCATAGCCGAGCGTTACCTCGGTGGCGTGGCACCTACCACACGTGCTTTTAGTCGTACGGCACCTACGCCCTATGAACACTTCAATAGACATCTCTCACGCCATACACATCAGGCACACGGCATCCTTGGCACACGAGGCTATAGCATACGTGATGAGCGTCGCCTGCCTTTAGCCTTGATGGTAAATATCCTTGGTGGCCCTTCGGCTAACTCACTTCTTAATATTGAGTTGCGCGAGAAGTATGGCCTCTCCTATAATGTCGAGGCTACATATACTCCCTACTCGGACTGTGGTATTGTGGGCATCTACTTCTCTTCGGATCATGATAATGCCTCACGCTGTGTCGAGCTTATAGAGTCGGCGGTTGAGGGTCTGCGTCGTGAGCCTCTCACACCTCGTCGTTTGGCTATCGCGAAGCGACAGTTTGTGGCGCAGATGGCCATCTCTATGGAGTCGAACGAGGGGTATATGCTTGGTGCGGGCAAGAGCTATCTGCTCTATAAGGATATAGATACTCTCGATGAGGCATATAAGAAGGTTATGTCCATCACCTCGGAGCAGATTATGGCGGTGGCTGAAGAGTCTTTCGGCTCGCTGTCGCAGTTGATTTATAGGTAGATATGGCAAGGAGTATATCGCCAAGCGTATATATTATGTCGAATATTAGCGGCTCTGTGTTATATACGGGGGTTACTTCGGACTTAGAGGAGAGGGTCAGAGAGCACCGCAGGGGCGATTTTGGTGGTTTTACAAGTCGATATGCTATATGCAAGGTCGTATTTGTAGAGCGACATCCGACGATGATGTCGGCCATAGAGCGTGAAAAACAGATTAAGAGTTGGTCGCGCAGACGTAAGGTGGAACTAATACATAGCCTAAATCCGACGTGGCAGGATTTGATGCCTAACGATGAGTTATAAACTCGTCATCCCGAGGAGGGGCACGTTTATAGGGTGTGGAGAGCGAATATGCTCCCTGCCCCGACGTGGGGATCTACCGCTGTTTAAGAGCGGTGGGGAGAGCGTTTGATGATTATTGGGTATCAGCAAGGTCTATATACAAAGGTAGATTGCCACAGAATTGCATAGAGCGTTACATGGTATTACGACCGCCCTCGGATGCAATTCTTCGCAATGACGATAGTGATAAATTAATAGGGATAATGGATAAATTAGAGCAATATATCTTGGATAATACCACTCCCGAGGAGGCGCTTATGCACCGTCTTGAGCGTGAGACATACCTGCGTGTCATTAACCCGCGCATGATCTCGGGACACCTGCAGGGAAAGCTCCTCGAGATGCTCGTGCGTATGATGCGCCCGCGTCGCGTGCTTGAGATAGGCACCTTCACAGGCTACTCGGCCCTCTCCATAGCTCGCGGTCTTGAGGATGGGGCTCTCCTTGATACTATCGAGGTGGATGATGAGCTTGAGGATATCGCCGCCAAGTTCTTTGCCGACTCCTCCTATGGTCACCGCATACGCCAGCATATAGGCTCCGCCCTCGATATAGTCCCCCGCCTTGGTGAGGTCTATGATATGGTGTTTATAGATGGTGATAAGCGTGAGTACCCCGCCTATTACAACATGCTTCTTGATGGTGGGTATGTGCGCTCGGGCTCCGTTCTTCTTGCCGATAATATTCTATGGTATGGCAAGGTGGCCGAGCCTGTAGCACGCAACGACAAACACACCGAGGCTATAGTTGAGTTTAACCGCATGGTGGTGGATGATCCTCGAGTAGAAAATGTTATTGTGCCGATACGTGACGGCATCAACCTCATCTATTTGTTGTGATAGTGGCGCATTAGCGACGCTTCATGTCAAGAGGCTAAAGGAGAAAGAAGAAAGCAAAGATGAAAGTGGAAAGAGCATTAAAGCAGATTAAAGCAGACTAAAGTTGTTTTTGCACGACAAAAACCATTAATAATCTTAATAACTTAATTATCCTTAATTATCTTTAGTTAACCGTTCCACTTTGCACTTTGCACTTTCCACTTTCCACTTTCCACTTTCCACTTTGTTCACCACCCACTCTTACATAAACAATATTGCGGGTATTACTTTTAATACCCGCAATAGTGTGTAGTGCGCAAAGGTGTATGTGTGTGCACACTTTCCATTTTCCACTTTGAGGCAAAACTGCGTAATGCCTCTACTTTGCTGCGGCTCGGCATAGGGAGCAAGCAAGCTCGCTCTGCCCTCACCTTAATCGCAAAGTGCTCATTTCTTGGGTAGCAGCTCGGTGAGTGAGCCAAGGGCACCCACAAGGTTGCTTGCCTCGAAGGGTAGAAAGATGGTCTTTGCATGCTCGCCGGCACCAATCTCCTTGAGCGTATCCACATACTTCGTCAGAAGCATATATGTCGCGGGGTCGGTCTTCGACTCGGCAATAGCCTCGGCAACCTTACGTATAGCCTCCGCCTCGGCCGTAGCCTGCAGCACCTTGGCATCGGCCTCACCCTGCGCCTTGAGTATCTGTGTCTGCTTCTCGGCCTCGGCCTGGTTTATCTGCGACTCCTTCTCTCCCTCCGACTGAAGAATCATAGCCTCCTTCTGTCCGCGTGCCTCAAGCACCTTGGCACGACGCTCACGCTCGGCCTGCATCTGCTGCTCCATGGCGCGACGCACCGATTCGGGAGGCGTGATGTCTTGCAGCTCCACGCGGTTGACCTTCACGCCCCACTTATTCGTGGCCTCATCAAGCACAAGGCGGAGCTTTGAGTTGATGGTGTCGCGCGAGGTGAGCGTCTCATCGAGCTCCAGCTCGCCAATAACATTACGCAACGTCGTCTGCGTGAGCTTCTCGATAGCATTGGGCAGGTTGTCAATCTCATATACAGACTTCACCGGATCGACAATCTGGAAGTAGAGTAGCGCATTGATAGTCGTGGTGACATTATCCTTCGTAATCACGCTCTGCTTATCGAAGTCATAGACCTGCTCGCGGAGGTCTATGCGTGAGGTGCTCTTCACAATGACATGCCTCTGACCATTTATCACGGTCTCGGAGCGCTGTGCCACCTGACGTGCCTGGTCAATAATCGGGAAGAGGTAGTTGATGCCCGAGTTCAGCGTGCGGTCATAACGACCAAGGCGCTCCACCACGCGGGTTTCCGACTGCGGAACAATCATAAAGCCCTTAAGGACATATATCACAGCGATGATGGCTATGACGACAAAGATTGTTAATGTTGCATTCATGACTATAATCTTTTAACGGTTAATACAACGCTATCTATGGCTACGACTTCGACCTTTGTGCCCTCGGCGATATCCTCTCCATCGGCACTTGTGGCGCGCCAATCTACGCCCTCAATCATTACGCGGCCACTCACGCCGCCGCCATCCACCGCACTACATACCACGCCACGCTTGCCAATCATGGCGTTGGCATTTGTCGCCACCTTCTCGCCCTTGCGGTAGAAGGTTCTTTTGAGCAGCGGGCGCACACCTATCAAGGCCACCATAGATACTATGGCAAAGGTCAGGAGCTGCATCTCCATGGAGGCATCACACGCCGCGGCTATGGCGCCACCTCCGGCACCTATGGCAAGACATATCACGGCAAAGCCCATGGTGAAGAGCTCGATGATAAAGAGTGCAAGGGCAGCAAGCACCCAGTAAATCCAGATATCCATAATTCTTAAGATATGTTTTATAAGTTAGTAAAAAAAATCGTTGTTTCGAGAGGTTATATTTCGAGCTCGACCTATACCCCTCCCCGAAATCTTAACCTTCCACCTCAAAGGTATTACTTTTATGTGAAAACTGCAACTATTGCACAAATAATCTGCTGCAGTGTGATAAATTTTCATGCTGCAGATGGAAAGTTTCGCGTGCGTGTACAAAATATCGCGCGCCCACGATTGGAGTTCCAAAAAATATTTGTACATTTGTATGATTAACCTTATGCAAACTTTAAAAAACACAATAGTATGATACGACATGTCGTTATGTGGAGGTTTCGCCGTGACCTGGAGGAGACGCCACAGTATATTGCAGCCGAGATGAAGAGTCGCCTTGAAGCGCTGAATGGAAAAATTGACGGACTTCTCCGTGCCGAGGTGGGTGTTAACCTCAAGGAGACAGCCTCATCCTATGATGCGGTGCTCACGGCCGACTTCCCCACGTGGGAGGCGATGGAGGCCTATAAGGTAAATCCTCTTCATGTCGTTATCAGTGACTACTGCAAGAGTCGTCGTGAGTCGCGCATAGATGTCGATTACGAATTGTAAGAATGAAATAAACATAAACTAAAAAAATATAACTATGCAGAAAAGAATCGTAGAGTGCGTACCTAACTTCTCGGAGGGTCGCAACATGGAGACTATTAAGCAGATTACCGACGTTATCGAGGCATCAAAGGGAGTAAAGCTCTTGGATGTTGATCCCGGTGAGGCTACCAACCGTACTGTTGTAACCTTTGTGGGTGAGCCCGAGGCTGTGTGCAATGCTGCCGTAGCGGCCATCAAGCGTGCAACGGAGCTTATCGATATGCGTCAGCACAAGGGCGCTCATCCTCGTATGGGTGCTTGCGACGTATGTCCTCTCATCCCCGTGTCGGGTATCACCTTGGAGGAGTGTGCCGAGCTTGCACGCGCTCTTGCCAAGCGCATCTCGGAGGAGCTGGGTGTGCCTACATACTGCTACGAGGCTGCTGCCTTCACTCCCGAGCGTCGCAACCTTGCGGTATGTCGTGCCGGAGAGTATGAGGCGCTGCCCGAGAAGATGATGAATGAGCAGTGTAAGCCCGACTTTGGTGCCCGTCCCTATGACGAGGGTGTGGCAAAGACGGGAGCTACGGCAGTAGGTGCACGTGACTTCTTGGTTGCGGTGAACTATAACCTCAACACTACATCTACACGTCGTGCCAATGCCATTGCCTTTGATGTTCGTGAGAAGGGTCGTCCCATGCGTGAGGGTAACCCCATCACAGGTAAGATTATGAAGGACGAGAATGGTAATACCATCATGAAGCCCGGCACGCTGAAGGCATGTAAGGCTATCGGTTGGTTTATCGAGGAGTATGGTATCGCGCAGGTATCTATGAATATGACCAACCTTTCGGTTACGCCTCTCCATGCAGCCTTTGATGAGGTATGTCGTGCTGCGGATGCTCGCGGTGTACGTGTGACGGGTGCCGAGATTGTGGGTCTTGTGCCCAAGAGTGCCTTGGTGGATGCCGGTCGTCACTTCTTGCGCAAGCAGAATCGCTCTACGGGTCTTCCCGAGCGTGAGTTGGTGCGCATCGCCATCGAGTCTATGGGTCTGGGTAACTTAAAGCCCTTCAACCCCGAGGAGAAGGTCGTGGAGTATATCCTTGAGGCCGAGGAGCAGAAGGGCGTGAAGAGGCTTGTTGACATGACCTGCACAGGCTTTGCCGAGGAGACGGCAAGCGAGTCACCTGCGCCCGGTGGTGGTTCTATCTCTGCATATATGGGTGCCTTGGCTGCGGCTCTCGGCACTATGGTTGCCAACCTCTCGTCACACAAGGCGGGTTGGGATGAGCGCTGGGAGTACTTCTCGAACTGGGCAGATAACGGCATGGCTGTGATGAACGAGCTTCTCTACCTCGTAGATGAGGATACGGCAGCCTTCAACAAGATTATGGATGTCTTCGGCATGCCCAAGGGTACCGAGGAGGAGAAGGCCGCGCGTGCCGAGGCTATGGAGGTTGCTACGCTCTATGCTACACAGGTGCCCTTGCGCACGATGAAGGCTGCATATAAGGCCTTCGATGTTGTGCGCGCCATGGCCGAGGAGGGTAATCCTAACTCTGTGTCGGATGCCGGTGTAGGAGCTTTGGCTGCTCGCTCGGCAGTGATGGGTGCATGCCTCAATGTTAAGATTAACGCTGCCGGCCTCAAGGATAGAGCCGTGGCCGAGGCGTTGGTTAAGGAGGCCGAGGAGATTCAGTCGGCAGCGCAGAAGGCCGAGGCAGAGATTTTGGCTGTTGTCGAGGGTAAGATTTAATTCACACCAAATACTACTACAATTATGACAGATTTTCAGAGAGATATATTGGCAGGTATTCCTGATCCCCTGCCCGCGAAGAGGGCTTATGACCCTACAGCCAACCATGCTCCGAAGCGTAAGGATATCTTGACCGACGAGGAGAAGAAGCTCGCCTTGGCAAATGCTCTTCGCTACTTCCCCGAGAAGTATCATGCGGAGCTTGCTCCCGAGTTCTTGGAGGAGCTTAAGACCTATGGTCGTATCTATATGTATCGTCTGCGTCCCGACTATGAGATGTATGCGCGCTCGATAGATGAGTATCCGGCACGTTCGCGTCAGGCGGCGGCTATCATGTTGATGATTCAGAACAACCTCGATAAGGCTGTGGCGCAGCACCCTCACGAGCTTATCACCTATGGTGGTAACGGTGCCGTATTCCAGAATTGGGCGCAGTATCGCTTGGCGATGAAGTATCTTGCCGAGATGACCGACGAGCAGACGCTTGTTATGTACTCGGGCCATCCGCTTGGTTTGTTCCCCTCGCATAAGGATGCTCCGCGCGTAATCGTAACAAACGGTATGGTTATTCCTAACCACTCGTCGCAGGATGACTGGGAGCGTTTCAATGCTATGGGTGTATCGCAGTATGGACAGATGACCGCAGGCTCGTATATGTATATTGGTCCGCAGGGTATCGTTCATGGAACTACGATTACGGTGATGAACGCCGCGCGCAAACGTATGAAGCCCGGGCAGAAGGATTTGAAGGGTATGTTGTTCGTTACTGCCGGTCTTGGCGGCATGTCGGGAGCACAGCCCAAGGCGGGTAATATCTCGGGCGTGGTGAGTATCACTGCCGAGGTGAACATTGCAGCTGCCGAGAAGCGTCATAAGCAGGGCTGGGTAGATGAGCTATACTCGTCGCTCGACGAGCTTATCCCCCGCGTGCGCAAGGCTGTCGAGAATAAGGAGGTTATCTCGTTTGCCTACGTGGGCAACGTCGTGGATTTGTGGGAGAGACTTGCCGAGGAGGATATCAACGTAGATTTGGGCTCGGACCAGACATCGTTGCACAACCCGTGGGCGGGCGGCTACTACCCCGTAGGCTACAGCTACGAGGAGTCTAACCGCATGATGGCCGAGGAGCCTGAGCGTTTCCACGAGTGTGTCCGCGAGTCGTTGCGTCGCCATGTGGCCGCAGTGAACAAGCTCACGGCGCGTGGTATGTACTTCTTCGACTATGGCAACGCCTTCCTCTTGGAGTCGTCGCGTGCCGGTGCCGATATTATGGCCGAGGATGGCAAGTTCCGTTATCCGTCGTACGTTCAGGATATCATGGGCCCGATGTTCTTCGACTATGGCTTTGGCCCCTTCCGTTGGGTATGTACCTCGGGCAAGGAGGAGGACCTCGAAAAGAGCGACCGTATCGCAGCCGAGGTCTTGGAGCAGATGCTTAGGGAGGCTCCCGCCGAGATTCAGGGACAGCTCGAAGATAACCTCCATTGGATTCGTGAGGCGAAGCAGAATAAGCTCGTCGTAGGCTCGCAGGCGCGCATCCTGTATGCCGACTCGGAGGGTCGTACACGCATCGCGTTGGCCTTTAATGAGGCTATTGCTCGTGGTGAGATTTCAGCA
>JAZNFC010000059.1:0-13100 GCA_045588935.1 Alistipes sp.
CACCTTCTGCTCCACCAAAGACGGTAGTGAACCGCACTTTTTTGCGTTTTTGGGGAAAATAAAAAATCCCGATTTTCGTTGAAAATCAGGATTTTACGTTGTTTTGCTTTTCTTTGCTGTGGTGCCACCGGGATTCGAACCAGGGACACAAGGATTTTCAGTCCTTTGCTCTACCAACTGAGCTATGGCACCATCACTTATCTTTCGTTAAGCGAGTGCAAAGATAAGCACATTTTTTATTTCTGCAAACTTTTTATCGAAAAAATTATGCAAAAATTTATGTCTATATGCTTAATGTATTGTCAATCAGTAGTATGCATGTTATGACTATGTGGCCGTTTCTATCACAATGCAAAGATATTTCCCGTATATTGTACGCTATTATAGAATGGCGACGACAGAGTTAGTGTCGCACCTCCATAGCGGCTATATATCTCAAACGAGAAGGTATATGTTGTTGCCGAGTACATCGTCGATTGGAATGTCACATGCCAGCCGTCGGAGATCTGCTCCACGGTATATCCTTCGACCGAGGGTAGCACATAGTTAAACACCACAGGATAGTAGGGTGGCGTATAGCCCTTGAGATAGGGTATGCAGACATCTACGGCATCACTCCACACGGTGATGTCGTAGCTCGGGTTCATCAGGTTGCGCATGATGCCCGCGGGAAGCTGCTGCATGGTCTGTGGCACGAAGCGGTAGTTATGTGAAAGCACCAACGAGTCCACAAACTTTTCATACTGCGCGAGCTTCTCTGCGCGTTTCTGTCGTCGTGCTTCGTGCTGTGCGGCGCGTTCTGCCTGCTTGTCGGCTTTAGTGTCGTTCATGGCATTAATGCTCACGGCAAGACCTGCAGCTATTACTGCTGCCGCAGCGATAAGGAGTAGAGCTATACGTTTCATATGGCATAATGTTTTATCGCTTCACGAACAAATATTATGCCTCTATGTTAATCTATTTTCGCTATGGCTACTTCTTTGTTACAAACCTATCGACTACGGCGGCGCAGGCAGCATCGCCCGTGATGTTGATCGTTGTGCGTACCATATCGAAGATACGGTCGAGGGCGTAGAACAAGGGTAGTCCCTCGAGGGGTATGCCCGCGGCAACAAGCACGGCCGCAGCAAGCAGTGTGGGGCCCGGTACTCCCGCCTGACCTATGGCGCCAAGCGTACATACTACGATTATAGATACATAGTTGGCCATTGTGAGGTCTATACCATAGAACTGTGCAAAGAATATAGCCAGCAAACCATAGTATATGGCATTTCCCGACATGTTTATCGTAGCACCCAAGGGGAGCACAAAACCCGATGTTTGCTTCGAGATACCCATGCTATCGCATGCCTCCATATTTACGGGTAGCGTGGCGAGTGACGAGGCTGTAGAGAACGATACCACCTGTGGCTTAACCATTGCACGGAAGTAATCCTTGAGCTTCACGCGCGAGAAGAGATATATGGTTGCGGGGTAGAGGCCGAGGCCTATTATCGCCACGGCGATAAGATCTATCCACAAGACGTTAGCCACCTGAAGAAGTATGTTAAATCCGAATGTTCCTGTCGCATCTGCAATAAGGCCAAAGACACCGAAGGGTGCGACATACATCACCTTGCCTATGCACCAAATAAGGGCATCGAGGATAGTGTTAAGACCTGCAACAATCTTACGACGACGCTCGCCCTGCAGGGTCGATATGCCGAAACCAAGGAAGAGTCCGAAGATTATTATTTGCAGGATATCACCCTTCGCCAATGCCTCTATGGGGTTGGCGGGAATCATGCCGATAACCGTACTCCAAAATCCGGTGCTCTCGGGCGTAGCGCTTATGGCAGCACCCTCACCTGCAGCAACTATAGCGGCAACACCCTCGGCGCCAACATGTGCACCGGGCTGGAATATCTCGGCAAGGAGCAGGGCCACAACAATAGATATGAGTGTGGTTACGAGCATATATGCGATGCTTATGCCACCCACAAGACCTGCCGAGCGGGTCTCGCCGAGGGCCGCAGCACCACTGACAATGGATACTGCCACGAGGGGTACTACGAGCATCTTGATAAGCTGAATAAAGAGGTCACCCAGAGGTTTAAACATCGAGGCCTCGGGGCCCATGAAGATACCCACGATGATACCTATGACCATGGCGATGATAATCCATACGCCGAGATTCTTGAGAAGTTTTTTCATACGTTGTATGCGCATAAGTTAATATTACATTTCACAAAGGTAAGACTTTGCCCTATATAAACAAACTTATGACGCAAAAATTGTTATTCGTGATAGGTATATAAACATTTTTTTCGTAACTTTGAGGAAAATATATTCATTATGACACGCAAGAGAATAGTTGTATTTACGGGTGCCGGGGTGAGTGCCGATAGTGGTATCGCTACGTTTCGTGACTCGGATGGCTTGTGGGCTAACTATCGTATTGAGGAGGTTTGCACCCCTGAGGCTTTAGCACATAACCGTACCAAGGTTATTGAATTCTACAATATGCGTCGTCGTGAGGCTCTCACGAAGGAGCCTAATGCCGGACATCGTGCTATTGCCGAGATGGAGCAATGGGCCGATGTCACGGTCATCACGCAGAATGTTGATAACCTGCATGAGCGTGCCGGCTCGTCGCACGTGCTCCACCTCCATGGTGAGCTTATGAAGCTCTGCTCGGAGCGCAACCACGACCTCATCTATGATATCAACCAGGGCTGGGAGCAGTCACTCGATGCGCGTGCCGAGGATGGAGCTTTGTTGCGCCCCTATATAGTCTTCTTTGGGGAGTCGGTGCCGATGTTCGATCCTGCATGTAAGATTGTTGCTTCGGCCGATATACTTATTGTTGTGGGCACCTCGCTTGCGGTCTATCCTGCGGCCTCGTTGGTCTATTATGTTCGTGACCGTCAGGTGCCTATCTATCTTGTTGATCCCGGCACTCCCGACACGGCCATGATACGCAATCCGCTTACGCATATCAAGGAGCGTGGCGCTATAGGCGTGCCACAACTTATCGAACAGCTGCGCCATGAGCTTGAGGAGTAGGGTTCGGGAGCGCGCACGTGAACTCGAGAGCTACTGCCGCGAGCATGACTATAATACCGAGATAGCTCTTTTTGTCGATTTGTCGCGCCACTCGGGATGTTGTCGCTTTGTGGTGTGGGACTTTGCGAGGAGCAAGCCTATACTTATGTGCCCGGTGAGCCATGGCAGTGGCTCTCAACGGTCGCATGTGCGCTCGGCCTATGCCTGCATATCTAATAGCGAGGGGTCGCATCTCTCGTCGGAGGGTCGTGCCCTTATTGCCGAACGATATGAGGGTCGGTATGGTGTGAGCTACCGCCTTGATGGTCTTGATGCCTCGAACTCTGAGCTGCGACGACGTTGCATCGTACTTCATGGTTGGGAATATACTACCTCTTGGCCCATTTTCCCTATATCTACGGTAGGTAGCTTTGGCTGCCCCGTATTGTCGCGACGGATGATGCGGCGTGTCGATGCCATTATCCGAGATAGACGTGATGTTGTGTTGTATCAGTTCCGATAGTTAAGGTTATCCTCACACTTCCGGCCGCGACATGACATGTCCCGTCATGAAATAGCTCTACTTGCGGTCGAAGATAAGAAATCCTATGGATATGCCAATCTTGTTGGGTAGCCACTCTGCCGAGATATTATATGGATCGGGCGATGAGGGCTCCTTCCATGCAGGACGGTGGGGGTGCATATCTATGACTCCATCCATCGAGTAGCCATTATAGTGGCTGTGCATATATCCAAAGCCGGCAAAGACATCGAGTATCCATCGCTTGGCAAAGTGGTACTCATAGCCCACAACAGCACCAAACATAAAGCCCCAACCCTTGCAGTAGCGGTTCTGCAGCTTGAGAGAGCTGATATCGGGCTTCGACATCTTAAAGGCCATAAGACCTCCATTAGCACCTATATAGAAGCCACTCGGCTTGTGACCAATAAAGTAGCGGTACTCGTTCATGAAGATGCCAAAGTGCATGGGATGCCCCTTTACAGAGTGCCATGGCGAATATACCACTTCAGTTTGAAAGGCCGAGTGAGGCGTGAGGCGAAACTCCACCTGTGGGTTTATAACGCCCACGATAGCGTATGCCGTGTTGAGCTTGACATAGCCCTGGGCATGACAGAGGTTCGCCCCAGCCATAAGACCAAGTGTCAGAGATAGGATTAGTACAAGTCGCTTCATTCTCTTTTAAGGTTACTTGGCCTCGGCCTCGCAATATACGCAACGCACCACGCCCTCCTCCGAGCGCTCAAAGCGCTGACGCACGGGCTCAAGGTTTGAGATGCATAACGGGTTGGGGCACTTCGCGCCGACAATGGCGTGACCCTCGGGCTGCGCAAAGTGACGCTCGGGATTGTCCTTCCACTCCAGAAGCTTGAGAATGAGGGCCATGCGCACGAACTTGCCATTCTCCACCTGACGGAAGTAGGCGGCACGCGGGTCGCTATCCACGTCGATGGCTATCTCATTGACACGGGGCAGGGGATGGAGCACAGCCATGCGCTCCTTTGCCAGACGCATCTTCGCAGCATCCAGCACGAAGCAATCCTTCACGCGCTCATACTCCTCGAGGTCGGTGAAACGCTCCTGCTGCACACGTGTCATATAGAGAATGTCAATATCGCCAATTACGCTCTCGATGTTATCCACCTCGCGGTACTCCATGCCTGTGCGGTCGCATACATCACGCTTAATATAGTCAGGCAAAGCCAGCTCCGGAGGCGCAATAAGCACGAGCTTTGTATTCTCGTAGCGCGACATAGCCTTGATAAGCGAGTGTACCGTGCGACCATATTTCAGGTCGCCCACAAGACCTATGGTGAGGTTATTCAGCGTGCCGAGCTCGCGCTTGATGGTGAGTAGGTCGGTCATCGTCTGCGTGGGATGGCTGTGTGAGCCATCACCGGCATTGATGATGGGTGTGCGTGACACCTCGGTAGCGGCCAAGGGTGCTCCCTCCACACGGTGACGCATGGCGATTATATCGGCGAAGCAGTTGATAACCCTTACGGTATCCTGCACCGTTTCACCCTTCGATACCGATGACGACTTGGCATCGGCAAAGCCTATGACATTGCCACCAAGCTCCATCATAGCTGAGGTGAAGCTTAAACGTGTACGTGTGCTGGGCTCATAGAAGAGCGTGGCGAGCTTCTTGCCACGGCAGACATCGCTATACTGTTCGCGGTTAGCGATAATATCCTCGGCCAAGGCGATAATCTCGGCAATTTCACCTACCGAGAGGTCTGTGGGGTCTATCAAATGCTTCATAAATATATATTTATCTAAACCAATTATTACTTAATCCAAGACTCGTCCGAGGGGTTGTTGCGGAACTTCAAGATGCGCTCCTTATCCTCGGTCTTGATGTAACCCTCCTCGGCAGCAACCTCCACCAAGGCGTCGAGGTTCGAGAGTGAGAAGTTCTTGGCGTTGGCTGCGGCCAAGCGATCAAGACCCTTCTGCATGCCATAGGTGAAGATGCTTACGATACCGAGCACGTCGGCACCGGCATTGCGCAGAGCCTCGACAACCTCGATACAGCTACCTCCCGTAGAGATAAGATCCTCCACAACGACAACCTTCTGTCCCGGCTCCAACTTACCCTCAATCTGGTTGCCACGGCCGTGGTCCTTCGAGCCTGAACGCACATAGCCCATAGGGAGGTTAAGGATTGTAGCGGTGATGGCAGCGTGTGCGATACCTGCAGTTGATGTACCCATCAACACCTCCACCTCGGGATAGTTCTTGCGGATAAGCTCGGCGAGGCCCTCCTCCACGTGGTTGCGCACCTCGGGAGCTGTGAGTGTCAAACGGTTATCGCAGTAGATAGGGCTCTTAATGCCACTTGCCCATGTGAAGGGCTGCTCGGGACGCAAAAATACTGCACCAATAGACAATAAATCTTTAGCTATCTTCTTCTCCATAATATCTTCGTTTTTAGTTTGTTATTCTGCAAATTCTCTCATGCAACGCTCATATGCAGCTACAGGGTCGTCAGCAGCAGTGATGGGGCGGCCGACGACGATATAGTCCGAACCAATCTCTTTGGCACGCTCCGGCGTGGTCACGCGCACCTGATCTCCAACCTCGCCATCAGCGAAGCGCACTCCGGGTGTCACGGTCATAAACTCCTTGCCACAAGCCTCCTTAACCATAGCAGCCTCAAGGGGTGAGCATACCACGCCATCGAGGCCTGCAGCCTTGGCATTCTCGGCATACTTAACGATAGTGTCGTTAATCGAAGCACCGATGAGAAGCTCCTTCTGCATACGCTCCTCCGATGTCGAGGTGAGCTGCGTAACGGCAATAAGCAAGGGACGTGTGCCATCCTCGCGGGTAAGACCCTCGACAGCAGCTCGCATCATATCTACGGTGCCGGCAGCGTGTACGTTTGTCATATCAACGTCGAGGTTGCGCAATACCGACATAGCCTTCTTCACGGTATTAGGAATATCGTGCAGCTTGAGGTCGAGGAAGATACGGTGTCCGCGAGCCTTAATCGTACGCACGATTTCGGGACCCTCGGCATAGAAGAGCTCCATGCCAATCTTTACAAAGGGCTTACGGCCTGTAAACTTATCTAAGAAGTTTAAGGTCTGCTCCTTGCTACTGAAGTCGCAAGCGATAATTACATCTCTTTTAGCCATCTCTTTTACTATTTTTATTTTACAATTCCAATGATATCACGTAGTCGCTCGATGCCGAGACGCTCCATCTCTCGAGGCAGGGCCTCGATAATCTCCTTTGCGGCATAGGGATTCTTAAGGTTGGCAGCACCCACCTGCACGGCTGTAGCTCCGGCCATCATCATCTCGATAACGTCTGATGCCGAGCTTACACCACCACAGCCCATGACGGGTATCGAGCAGGCGTTAGCCACCTGATAGACCATACGTACGGCAACGGGGAAGATAGCATCTCCCGAGAAACCTCCCATCTTGTTGGCTATGACTGCTTTGCGGCGCATAGTGTCGATGCGCATGCCAAGCAGCGTGTTGATAAGGCAGATGCCGTCGGCACCGGCCTCCTCACATGCGCGAGCTATAGCCACGATATCTGTGACATTGGGGCTCAACTTAATATATACGGGCTTTGTCGTTACGGCCTTCACGCGGCGTGTAACCTCGGCAGCCGACTCGGGCTGCGTACCAAAGCTCATACCTCCATTGTGGACATTCGGGCACGATACGTTCACCTCGATAATCTCCACCTGCTCCTCCTTGTCTATTTTTTGACAACACTCCTCATACTCCTCCAGCGAGAAGCCGCTGATATTTGCCACGATAGGCTTATGGAAGATTGAACGTAAGTGGGGCAGCTCCTCGGCAATAACCTTGTCTATGCCAGGGTTTTGCAGACCTACCGAGTTGATAAGTCCTGCCGTGCACTCCGCAATACGAGGTGTAGGGTTGCCAAAACGTGCGTCACGTGTTGTGCCCTTGAACGATATGGCTCCGAGGCAGTCGAGGTTGTAGTACTCCGCGAACTCGCGGCCAAAGCCGAATGTTCCCGAGGCGGGAATAACGGGGTTGTCGAGCTTCACGCCCGAGAGCTCAACCGATGTATCATAATGCTTTACCATATAATCTCTTCGCGTTTAAGTACGGGACCATCCTTGCATATACGCTTGTTGCCATACTTGGTCTTACAGGTGCAACCCATGCAGGCGCCAAAGCCGCAACCCATGCGCTCCTCGAAGCTGAACTCGGCAGCCACCTCCGTAGCATCGTATAGAGCTTTGAGCATAGGTATAGGACCACACGAGTAGATGTAGTCGAACTCTAACTTATGTTCGCGTATAGCATCCGTAACGAAGCCCTTTGTGCCCATCGAGCCATCGACCGTCGTGCAATATACCTCTACGCCCAAAGCCTTGAACTCATCTGCATAGAAGACCTCACCGGCGGTGTTGAAGCCTATGATGACCTGCGGACGCTTACCCTCGGCAAGAAGACGCTTGCAGAGGTTATACATCGGAGGTATGCCTACGCCACCACCCACAAGCAATGGACGCTTGGCCTCGTTCTCCGTAGAGAAACCATTGCCCAGGCCTGTGAGGATGTCGAGCTTCTCCCCCTCGCGCATAGCCTTCATCTGCTCGGTGCCGCGACCCACTACCTTATATATAATAGTTATGGTCGTAGCGTCGTAATCACATACCGAGATAGGGCGACGCAAGAACTTACCCTCGAGCTCGATGTTGATAAACTGTCCCGAGCGTGTGATATACTGCGTATCGCCCTCCAACACCATGCGGTAAACCACAGGTGTCAGAGGCTCGTTACTTACGATCGTGTATATTCCCTTCTTATACATTATTCTGCATCAATTGTAGATATGCCGAGCGTAATCTCCTCCAGAACGTCGAGCAATACACTCACGGTCTCCAAAGCGGTGAAGATTGTCACGTTGTTCTCTACGGCACAACGACGAATGTCGTAGCCATCAAGACGTGCACTATGCTGGTTGATATCTATGGTGTTGATAACATAGCTTACATGTCCCTTGCGGATAGACTCGAAAATCTCGGTTGAGCCCTCCGAGAGCTTCTTCAGGCATCGTGTGCGGATGCCGTTCTCGCGCAAGAACTTCGCCGTGCCACCCGTAGCCTCGATGTTGAAGCCAAGCTCGTAGAAACGACGTATAAGAGGCAGTGCACGAGGCTTGTCGGCATCGGCGATAGATACGAAGATAGTACCGTAGTTCACGATGGTCATGCCCGACGACTGCAACGACTTATACAACGCACGGCGCAGTGACGAGTCGTAGCCGATAGCCTCACCCGTAGATTTCATCTCGGGAGAGAGGTATGAATCGACACCGCGAATCTTGGCAAACGAGAAGGCGGGAGTCTTAACATACCAACGCTTCTTCTCATCGGCGATAACCTTCGTTACGCCCTGCTCCTTGAGTGACTTGCCGAGCATAACGTTTGTGGCGATATTGGCCATGGGTGTGCCCGTAGCCTTCGAGAGGAAGGGTACGGTACGTGATGAGCGAGGGTTAACCTCGATGACATAGACCATATCATTGTCGTCGGCAATAAACTGGATGTTGTAGAGACCTACGATGCCAATCTCCTTACCAAGACGGATAGTGTAGTCTATAATCGTATCCTTCACCTTCTGGCTTACGCTGAATGTGGGATAGACACTGATAGAGTCACCCGAGTGGATACCCGTGCGCTCGACATGCTCCATGATACCGGGGATGAATACATCCTTGCCATCACATATAGCATCTACCTCGAGCTCCTTACCCATGATATACTTATCAACCAAGACGGGCTGATCCTCGTTCACCTCCACAGCGGTCTTGAGGTAGTGGCGCAGAGCCTCCTCGTTCGACACAATCTGCATGGCGCGACCACCCAATACGTAGCTGGGACGTACCAAAACGGGGTAGCCGATACGCTCGGCAGCAGCCACACCGCGCTCGATATCGGTGATAGCCTCGGCATCGGGCTGTGGAATGCCTGCCTTGCGCATGATAGCCTCGAAGCACTTTCTATCCTCGGCATTGTTGATAGCCTCGATGCCCGTGCCGATAATCTCCACACCGAGGTCGGCAAGAGGCTTGGCAAGGTTGATGGCCGTCTGTCCGCCAAGAGATACCACAACGCCTGTAGGCTTCTCCAGCTCGATGACGTTCATCACATCCTCCACGGTGAGCGGCTCGAAATATAGCTTGTCGCTTGTGGTGTAGTCCGTAGATACGGTCTCGGGGTTGTTGTTGATGATGATAGCCTCGTAGCCCGCCTCGCGGATAGCCCAGATGGCGTGTACAGTAGAGTAGTCGAACTCCACGCCCTGTCCGATACGGATGGGGCCGGAGCCGAGCACGATAATCTTCTTGCGCTCGGTAACGATAGATTCGTTTTCCTCCTCGTATGTAGAGTAGAGGTAGGGAATCTTCGAGTCGAACTCCGCAGCACAGGTGTCAATCATCTTATATACAGGGAAGATGTTGTTTTGCTTACGCATAAGGAATACCTCGCTCTCGCTCATATTCCAGAGCTTGCCGATGAACTTATCGCTGATACCCATACGTTTAGCATCACGCAGCACCTCGACATCCTTGATATTCTCCTTCACAACCTTCTCCATTTCGACGATGTTCTTGAGCTTCTCGAGGAAGAAAAGGTCTATCTTCGTGTTGTCATATACATGCAACAAGTCCACGCCACGACGTATAAGCTCGGCAATAGCATATAGACGATCATCCGTGCCCTTGCGGATATATGCGAGGATGCCCTCTACCGACATTGTGTCGAACTTCTTGTGATATACGTGGCATACACCGGTCTCGAGTGAGCGCACAGCCTTCAATAAGCCCTCCTCGAAGGTGCGACCTACGCTCATAACCTCACCCGTAGCCTTCATCTGTGTGCCGAGCTCGTTTGAGGCGTCGCTGAACTTATCGAAGGGGAAGCGTGCCACCTTCGTCACGATATAGTCCAGCGTAGGCTCGAAGCTCGCCGGGGTGTTGGCTATCTGAATCTCGTCAAGGGTAAGACCCACAGCCACCTTTGCCGTGACGCGGGCAATGGGGTAGCCACTCGCCTTTGATGCCAAGGCCGAAGAGCGGCTCACGCGAGGATTAACCTCTATTATGTAGTATTTGAACGAGAGTGGGTCGAGTGCGAACTGTACGTTACAGCCGCCCTCAATCTTCAAGGCACGGATAAGCTTCAAGGCGCTTGAGCGCAACATCTGATACTCCTTTGCGGCGAGCGTCTGGCTCGGTGCCACGACGATAGAGTCCCCCGTGTGAATACCTACGGGATCAACATTCTCCATAGAGCATATGGCGATAGCCGTGTCGTTCTTATCGCGCATAACCTCAAACTCAATCTCCTTATAGCCCTTGATGCTCTTCTCGACAAGCACCTGATGTATGGGCGACAGGGCCAGGGCGTTACGCATGATATCACGTAACTCCTCCTCATTGTCGGCAAAGCCGCCACCCGTACCGCCAAGCGTAAAGGCGGGACGCAACACTACGGGGTAGCCAATCTCATTTGCGGCATCGACACCCTCCTCAATAGAGTTGGTGATGCGTGAGGGGATAACGGGCTCGCCGATGCGCATGCAGAGCTCCTTAAAGAGCTCACGATCCTCGGCCTCCTCGATAGAGGTGAACGACGTGCCAAGAATCTCTACGCCACACTCCTCGAGAATACCCTTCTTGGCGAGCTGCACGGCGAGGTTAAGGCCTGTCTGACCACCAAGACCCGGCACGATAGCGTCGGGACGCTCATAGCGGATAATCTTCGCTACATACTCCAGGGTCAGAGGCTCCATATACACTTTATCTGCGATATGTGTATCGGTCATGATGGTTGCGGGGTTTGAGTTTACGAGGATAACCTTGTAACCCTCCTCCTTAAGTGCAAGACATGCCTGTGTGCCGGCATAGTCAAACTCGGCAGCCTGGCCTATGACGATAGGACCCGAGCCGATAACCATTACTTTGTTTATATCTGTTCTCTTTGGCATGTTCTACTCCTCCATCAGTTTAATGAATTTATCGAAAAGATATGTGCTGCTGGCCTCGGGCGAGCAGTCGGGTTGATACTGCACGGCAAATACCTTGTCGGCCAATGCCTCGATGCCGGCTATTGTGTTATCCAAGAGGTTGCGGTGTGTCACGGTGAGAGGTGTACCCTCGAGTGACGCCTCCTTAACCACGAAGTTGTGGTTCTGTGATACGATTTCGAGCTTGCCGTTCTCGAGATACTTCACGGGGTGGTTGGCACCGTGGTGTCCGAACTTCAGACGCTCGCTCTTTGCGCCATAGCTCATGGCGATAATCTCATGTCCGAGATCTACACCGAAGATAGGAAGCTTGCCACGCAGCTCCTTCACAACATCTATCACCGAGGGAACATCCAGCGGGCTGCCCGGGCCATTTGAGATGAATATGCCGTCGGGGTTGAAAGCCATAATCTCCTCGGCTGTAGAGTTGAAGGGTACGATGGTCACGTTGCAGCCCTTCATGTTGAGCTGGCGAATGAAGCTATACTTAATGCCGCAGTCGATAGCCACAACATCCCACTTGTGGTTAGGTGTACGTGAGAACCAACGCTTCTTGCAGCTTATGCGCTCCACCTGGTTGCGGCAGGGCTCCGTATTACGGATAAGAGCCATAACCTCGTCGTGAGGCATGTCGATATCGACGATGGCTGCACGCTGCGTACCCTCGTTGCGGATGATGCGCGTAATCATACGTGTATCCACACCGCTGATAGCGGGAATATCGAGCTCCTCGAAGGTCTCGTTCATGGTCTTCGTATAGCGGAAATTGCTCGGTGCATCGCAGCACTCGCGAACAACCATGCCGCCCATTGTCGGGAACTTACTCTCGTAGTCCTCATCCATAAATCCGTAGTTACCCATCAAGGGATATGTCATAACTACAATTTGGTCGGTGTACGTCGGGTCGGAAACAATCTCCTGATAGCCCACCATCGAGGTGTTGAATACGAGCTCACACACCGCCGTGCGCTGTGAGCCGAATCCATAGCCCGGAAACTCCTTGCCGTTCTCAAGTACAAGTTTCTTGGTAAAAGGTCTCATTTAACTACTGTTTTTTTATGTTATCTTGTTTTTATTCGTTCTTATACACAATCTCGCCGCGGTGTATGGTCATTTCGATATCTCCAACCATATCCTTACCATCGAACATCGTAATCTTACCCATCGAGTAAAACCTGTTGCTATCTACTCTCCATCTCTTCTCGGTGTTGAGAAGTACGATATCGGCACGGTCACCCACCTTAATGCCTCCCTCGATGCGGAAGACCTTGCGAGGGTTGATACTCATAAGAGTGATAAGGTGCTCGAGCGATATTATGCCACGCTTCACGAGGTGGGTATTGAGTGCTGAAAAGGCGGTCTCAAGGCCTACGATGCCCATGGCACTATCCTTCAATCCGCGCGACTTCTCCTCGCGTGAGTGGGGCGCATGGTCTGTGGCAATCATGTCGATGGTGCCATCCTTGATACCCTCGATAAGTGCTGCACGATCCTCGGCCGAGCGAATCGGGGGATTCATCTTC
>JAZNFC010000060.1:0-12881 GCA_045588935.1 Alistipes sp.
GGTGCCAAGGGTGTCGAGACGCAGACACGACGTCTGATGGATGTCTGCCGCATGCGTAAGACCCCGGTTATTGTCTTTATCAACAAGCTCGATCGACCCTCGAAGGATCCCTTCGATCTGCTCGACGAGGTGGAGCGTGAACTCAAAATCAAGGTGCGTCCCTTGGCCTTTCCTATCTCTTCGGGTGACACGTTCAAGGGTGTCTATAACATCTACGAGAAGAACCTCTCGCTGTTTACCTCTGACGAGCGACAGACGGCAGATGCCTCGACCGTGGATATCTCGAATTTGGCATCTACGGAGATAGATAAATATATAGGTGATAAGTTTGCTATGCAGCTGCGTGAGAATATCGACTTGGTGGAGGGTGTCTATGATAGCTTCGACCGCGAGCACTACCTTCAGGGTGAGCTTGCCCCCGTCTTCTTCGGCTCGGCAGTGAATAACTTCGGTGTGCGCGAGCTCCTCGAGTGCTTCATCCGCATAGCACCGTCGCCACGTGTGTCAACAACCGAGACACGCTTGGTGGAGCCCTCGGAGGCAAAGCTCTCGGGCTTCATCTTTAAGATACACGCCAATATGGACCCTAACCACCGCGACCGTATCGCCTTTATGAAGATATGCTCGGGTAAGTTCGAGCGCAATAAGAACTACCTCCATGTACGTAGTGGCAAACAGCTTAAGTTCTCGTCGCCCACAGCCTTCATGGCCGAGAAGAAGTCGGTCATCGACGAGGCCTACCCGGGAGATATCGTAGGTCTGCACGACACGGGTACCTTTATGATTGGCGATAGCTTCACCGAGGGTGAGAAGCTTAAGTTTACGGGTATCCCATCATTCTCGCCCGAGCATTTCCGCTATATCGAGAATGCCGATCCGATGAAGTTTAAGCAGCTGGCAAAGGGTATAGATCAGCTGATGGATGAGGGTGTGGCGCAGCTCTTCACCTCGTCGCTCAATGGCCGTAAGATTATCGGTACGGTGGGAGCCCTGCAGTTTGAGGTTATACAGTATCGCTTGGAGCATGAGTATGGCGCGAAGTGTCGTTGGGAGCCTATATCTATACACAAGGCATGCTGGATAGAGTCCGACAATGAGGCGCAGCTTGCCGACTTCAAGCGTCGTAAGCATACGAATATGGCTGTAGATAAGCATGGCCGTGATGTCTTCCTTGCCGATACAAGCTATGCCCTTGCTTTGGCGCAGGAGAACTTCAAGGATATACGCTTTAAGTTTACCAGCGAGGTATAAATTGTTGATACACAATGCGTATAAAGGAGAGAATACTTGCACTGTTGCTGCTACTCACGGTATTGGTATATCTGGGTGGTAGCACTCTCTTTATACATAGCCATACGGTGAACGGCACGTCGGTTGTTCACTCACATCCCTTTAGTGGCAGTGCCTCGTCACATAGCCACAGCGCGAGTTCGATAGATACCATCTCGCGCCTTGCCACTCCCGAGATGCATGCTGAAGTGGGTATGAGCCTTGAGGGTATCGTGGCCGTCGAGGTGATAGACGTAGCCGCCTGCATCTGTGTACAAGCCTACTCCGCAGAGGGTAGCATACGCTCTCTTCGAGCACCGCCCGTGGGGGCATAATATTTAGCCTATCAACTTATTACCTATTTTAGGAGGTGTCATCGCGCATGGCTACCTCTATTATGCATCGTGGCTGCGGATGATTGTCCGAGTCACAAACTTACGTAACAAACATAAATTATGAAGAGAGTAATTATCTTGTTTATGATGTCGGTGTTGTCTATGACGGCCATGGCTGCTACGGATAACCCCACATCACCTGAAACAGCCATTATAAATAATCAACGACGTGCTAATAGACCCTCCGATGCCAATATATTTGGCCATGTCGTTGCCGTGGAGAGTGGTGAGCATCTGCCCTATGCTACCGTAGCCATCAAGGGCACGACCTATGGCTGTGCGGCAAATGGCTCGGGACACTACATCTTGAATAACCTCCCCGAGGGTGAGTGTGTGATTGTGGTCTCGGCCATAGGCTACGAGACCATGGAGATCCCTTTCACGGTTGTAGCGAACACGTCGCGCGAGATGAACTTCTCGCTCAAGGAGTCTAATATGCGCTTCGATGAGGTTGTGGTCTCGGCTACACGCAACGAGACAAATCGACGTAAAACATCTACCGTTGTGAATGTCGTCTCGACCAAGCTCTTCGAGGGCACTGCCGCCTCAAACCTCTCCGAGGCGATGAGCTTCCAGTCGGGCTTGCGCATGGAAAATACATGTGGTAACTGCGGTGCTCCGCAGCTGCGTATCAATGGTCTTGAGGGTCAGTATTCGCAGATACTCCTCGACAGCCGTGCCCTCTTCTCGTCGCTGGCCGGTGTCTATGGTTTAGATTTGTTGCCGGTGTCTATGGTTGAGCGTGTGGAGGTGATACGCGGTGGTGGCTCGGCGCTCTTTGGCTCAAGCGCCATCGGTGGCGTGGTGAACATCATAACCAAAGACCCCTTGCGCAATACGCTCTCGCTCTCGAATACCTCGAACTTTATGGAGGATGGCACACCCGATATCAACACCTCGCTGGGTGGTGCCTTTGTGTCGGATGACTACAAGATGGGAGCCTACCTCTTTGCGCAGGTGAAGAACCGTGGCGGCTACGACCGCAATGACGATGGCTTCTCTGATATCACAAAGTTGCGCTCCGAGACGGCGGGCTTTCGCGCCTACTATAAGACCTCGGCACACTCGCGCCTCACGGCCGAGTATCACCATATACATGAGTTTCGTCGTGGTGGCGATAACTTCGATGAGGCGCCACACATGGCCCTTATATGTGAGCAGCTCGACCACAACATCGATGGTGGCGGTCTCACCTTCGACTACTTCCCGAATAAGCGTCACCGCCTCTCGGTATATGCTTCGGCACAGGGTATCAAGCGCGATAGCTACTTCGGCACGGATATGAATCCTGATGCCTATGGTCAGACCTCGGACTTAACGCTCCTTGGAGGTGCACAATATACGTTTAAGTATCGTGCAGGACTCCCCTCGGAGCTTACCGTGGGCGCCGAGTATAACATGAATCACCTCGATGATTACTATATGGCTACCAATAGGCTTCTCGAGCAGAAGACCTCGACCTATGGTATGTTTGCGCAGAACGAGTGGAAGAGCGATAAGGTGAGCTTCCTCGTAGGCTTCCGCTTCGATAAGCACAATATGATGGAGCGCCCGATATTTGCACCCCGCGCCAATGTGCGTTACAGCCCTATTGACGACCTCGGTTTGAGGTTGAGCTACTCGAGTGGCTACCGTGCGCCGCAGGCCTATAGCGAGGACTTGCATATCGATGCGTTGAACCACTCGGTGTCGATTATCGAGCAGGATGAAAACCTGCGCCCCGAGCGTTCGCACTCTTTTTCGGCCTCGGCAGACTACTATCACAACTTCGGACGTGTGCAGATGAACGTCATGGTCGAGGGCTTCTATACCATGCTGAACGATGTCTTTGCGCTGAAGAATACGCGCACGGAGCAGAACGATGAGGGCTACCAGGTGGTGTATAAGTTGCGACATAACGCCTCGGGAGCACGTGTCGGGGGTGTCACGGCGGAGGTTAAGCTCGGCATACCGAGCATCTTCGATGTGCAACTCGGCTATACGTTCCAGCGCAGCCGATATGTCCAGGCGGAGCAGTGGTCTGATGATGTTGTGGCGCAGCGTCGCATCTTCCGCTCGCCCGACCACTACGGATATATAAACTCGAACTTCGATATCACACGCGACCTGCGTGCCTCGCTCTTTGGTACGTTTACGGGAAGTATGCTTGTGCAACATGCCGCCCACACCACGATAGATGGTGTGGAGCTCCCCGATTCGGAGTTTACCACCCCCTCGTTCTGGGACTTCGGACTAAAGGTGGGATACACCTTCCACCTCACCGAGCTTATCAACTTGGAGGTAAACTGCGGTGTGAAGAATATCTTTGACTCCTATCAGCGTGACTTGGACATTGGTGCAGGTCGTGACTCGGCCTATATCTACGGCCCGTCGCTACCTCGTACCTACTTCTTCGGCGTTAAGCTCTCGCTCTAATTCATGCGCTCAAAGGCATGCATCTGTCGGCGCAGACGTAGGGCGGTCATCAGGGCTGCGGCACTCAAGCCGAGGATGAGGCCTATGACAAGGCCCTGACACTCAAGGTTGAAGCTGTAGGCCAGCATTGCTCCTGCGGGGATGCTGATAAGGAGATAGCTCGTGAGAACTATGGGCATGATAATCTTCACATCCTGCAATCCGCGCAGCATGCTGATGGATAGACCCTGTATGGCATCCGAAAATTGATATATGGCGATAAGCAACATCAGCTCCGAGGTTAGTGCTATGACCTCGGAGTTGTCTGTAAATACTGAGGCTATGGGTGTGCGTAGGAAGATGAATACCGCGGCCATGATTGTTGCCCATATAAGTCCGAGGTGGTAGGTTGCCGCGATGGTGGGGCGCAGTGCCGTGCGGTTCTGTGCTCCCCAGATATGCGACACGAGGATTGTCGAGGCCGAGCCTATGGCTACGGTTATCATCCACGCTATGTTGGCGATACTGAACGACACCTGCATGGCACCTCCTGCAGCAGCTCCAAACGAGATAGCGAGTATGGAGGTGAGGATGAAGGCTGCCGACTCCAAAACCATCTGAAAGGTTATGGGGTAGCCTACGCGCAGCAGTTCGACGAGATATTTGGCCTTGAGTGCCTGACGCTCGAAGAAGGCACGGTAGATGCGCAGGCGGCGCGACAGGAAGAAGAAGGCGATGATGGCCGCGGCCTGCATGCCTCGTGCAAGGAGCGTGGCGAGGCCAGCCCCTGTAGCACCCATGGCCTCAAAGCCGCAGTGCCCGAAGATGAAGATGTAGTTGAGGAAGATGTTGAGGATGTTGCTTGCGATGGTTATCCACATCGCCACCTTCGTATTGCCTAAACCCTCAAGAAATTGCTTAACGCCGAGGAAGAGCATCAGTGGCATGATGCTCCATATGAGCATGTCGTAGTATGGTATCGCCATGGCTGCTACGGCCGATATATCCTCCTCGGGCGTGGACATCCACACGCCCAATACCTCGATAAAGGGGCGTAGAAGCAGGGCGGCGACTGTTGCCACGAAGCCCGTTAAGATGCAATATATCATGCTATTCTCGAAGAGGTGACCCACGCGCCTGCGGTCGCCACGAGCATAGTGCTCACCCACGATTGGTGTGATGGCTAACGCCAGACCCAAGGCTGCAAGATATATCAATAGGAAGAGTGAGCTGCCAAGCGATACGGCAGCCAGGGGCGTGGGGTCCTCGCCACCATAGTTGCCTACCATGGCTGTGTCGGCAAACTGCGTGGTTAGCTGTCCTGCTTGCGCCACAACAACAGGTAGTGCGAGGTGCAGGATACGCTTGTAATAGGGTATATATTTTGTAAAGTATCTCATCGCCCCGCAAAGATACAAGATAAATCAGAAATGAGAAAGGAGAAAGTAGGGGGAATTAACGGTTGTTAAGGATAATTAGGGGCTATTAATGGTTTTTGCATGGCAAAAACAACATTAATCCTCCTTAATCCGCTTTAGACTTCTTTAGTTCTCTTTACTCTTTGCTCTTTGCTCTTGCTCTTTTCCCGTTCACTCCACAAAAACGACCATTCGGAGGCGAAAAACCACTATTTATTAAAATTATTTAAAAAGATTATTGCTTATTGAATAAATGTATTAACTTTGCAGCGTGGTATTGTGTTTAGTTTTGTAAACGGTTGATGATGAAATAAATATAATACCACACTTTAAGATTGAATAATCTATAATTTGAAGAAGATATGAGTAATGTAAATCTAAATCCCAGCATGCTGTTTGAGGTTAGTTGGGAGGTGTGCAATAAGGTTGGAGGTATCCATACGGTTATTGCATCGAAGGCACCGACTGTGAAGAGGGTGCTTGGTGACAACTACATCACCATTGGCCCCGATTTCTCGCAGGAGTCGGCTAATCCCCAGTTTATGGAGGATAACACACTACTCTCGGCATGGCGTGAGTCGCTCTATGGTCGAGGTGTACGTGTGCGTATTGGTCGTTGGAATATTGAGGGTAATCCCATTGCTGTGCTTATCGACTTTAAGTCGTTCATCGTCAACAAGGATGATATTCTGAAGCAGCTGTGGGAGTCTTATAATGTTGACTCGTTGTCGGGACAGTGGGACTACATCGAGCCTGTGTTGTTTGGTTATGCTGCGGGTGTCGTTATCGCCTCGTATGCCGAGATGCTGTGTGCACCTACTGATAAGATTGTTGCTCATTTCCATGAGTGGATGGCTGCGGCAGGCTCACTCTACCTGCGTGACAATGCCCCCCATGTGGCTACGGTCTTCACGACACATGCCACGGTGATGGGTCGCTGCATTGCCGGCAACCGTCTTCCTCTTTATAACGACCTGCATAAGTTCAATGCTGATGAACTTGCACGTCAGTTCAATGTCATGGCGAAGCACTCGTTGGAGAAGTCGGCGGCGACCTATGCCGATGCCTTCCTTACGGTGAGCGACATCACGGCTAACGAGTGTAAGTATCTGCTTGGTCGTGAGGTTACGCGCATCACGCCAAATGGCTTTGAGAATGGCTTTGTGCCCGAGGGTGAGAAGCTCACGGCGCAGCGTGCCGTGGCACGCGCCAAGATGTTGGAGGTGGCCTCGGCAACGTGGGGCTACGACTTCCAGCCCGAGACCTTGATTGTAGGTACGAGTGGCCGCTATGAGTTCCGCAACAAGGGACTCGACATCTTCCTTGAGTCGTTGAAGCAGCTTGCTACAAATAATGTCGATCGCGACGTATTGGCTGTCATTGCGGTGCCTGCCGCCTCTACGGGAGCTCGTCAGGACCTCGTGCAGTATCTTGAAGGTGACAAGCAGGCTATCAACCCCTCGATGAAGCGTTACCTTACGCATACGCTCGAAGCGGAGGCGTGGGATCAGATATCGCAGAGCATCGACGGCAGTATCCTCTCTACCTCGGCATCACGTGTGAAAGTGCTCTTCATTCCCACATATCTCAATGGTGAGGATGGCATCTTCAATATGCCTTACTACGATATGTTGGCCGGTGTCGATGTCACAATCTTCGCATCGTACTATGAGCCTTGGGGCTACACGCCGCTGGAGTCTATAGCCTATGGCGTGCCTACGGTGACTACTACGCTTGCCGGCTTCGGCATGTGGGCCTCGAAGCTCTCGGAACACGATGGTGTAGATGTTGTGCGTCGTGACGACTACAACGACCGTGAGGCTGTACTTCAGGTTACAGATCTTATTAAGCACTACATGGATATGGATGTTGCCACGCTCGAGGAGATGCGTAGTGCAGCACAGGATGTCGCTGCCAAGGTGCTCTGGAAGAAGCTCTTTGTGGAGTATAAGAGGGCTTATGAGGAGGCTCTTGACAACTGTGTGGCGCGTACCAACCGTGTGCTTATCGATGGCGGCGGTCGTGCCGAGCAGATTAACTTCGTGCGTCAGCAGCTCACCTCGAACCGTCCCTCATGGCACCGACTGATGGTGGAGAAGGGCATCCCCGAACGCTTGAAGCCGCTGGAGGAGCTGTCGCGCAACTTGTGGTGGTGCTGGACAGCCGCTGCTCGCGACCTCTTCGAGTCTGTAGATGAGGCTCTCTGGGTTAAGGCGGACCGCAATCCTATCGTTCTTCTCGATAAGCTCTCGACGGCACGTTGCGAGGAGCTTTGCAACGACAAGGAGTTCCTCAAGCGCATGGATGCCGTATATAAGGAGTTCACGGAGTATATGGCCGAGAAGCCTGCTCCCGAGCATGCCAAGGTGGCATACTTCTCTATGGAGTATGGCTTGCACTCATCGTTGAAGATTTACTCCGGCGGTCTTGGTATCTTGGCCGGTGACTACCTCAAGGAGGCTTCAGATCGCAATGTAGGCATGGTTGCCGTAGGTCTTCTCTACCGCTATGGCTACTTCACGCAGCGTCTTTCGGCGCAGGGTGCACAGGAGGCTACATACGAGGCACAGAACTTCTTCAAGCTTCCCATTTCGCCTGTGCGTGATGAGATGGGTAACTGGATAACCACGCAGGTGGCCTTCCCCGGCCGTACCGTATCGGCACGCGTATGGAAGTGTGCTGTAGGTCGTACCGACCTCTTCCTTCTTGATGCCGACTATGAGGCTAATCTCGAGGAGGACCGTCAGGTGACATACTACCTCTATGGCGGTGATTGGGAGAACCGCCTGAAGCAGGAGATATTGCTCGGTGTAGGTGGTATCCGTGCCCTTGTGAAGATGGGCATCAAGCAGGAGGTATATCACTGCAACGAGGGTCATGCCGCCTTTATCAATGTTGAGCGTATCCGCAACCTCATTGCACGTAGGCACCTCTCATTCTCGGAGGCTATGGAGGTTGTGCGTTCGTCGTCGCTCTTCACGACACATACCCCCGTGCCTGCGGGTCACGATGCCTTCCCCGAGTCGATGATTCGTCAGTATATGTCGCACTATCCCGATGTCTTGGGCATCACCTGGGATCAGTTCATCAACCTCGGTAAGACCAACCCCAGTGACCCCAACGAGAAGTTCTCGATGTCGGTATTGGCATGTAACCTCTCGCAGGAGGTCAATGGCGTGTCATGGCTTCATGGCGAGGTGTCGAAGGATATCCTCGGCAATATGTGGCCCGGCTACTTCAAGAATGAGCTCCACATCGGCTATGTAACCAATGGTGTTCACTTCCCCACATGGGTAGCGTCAAATCTCCGCCATCTCTATGCCAAGTACTTTGGCAAGGCCTTCGAGGGACATACATACAACATTCCCGAGTGGCAGAACGTACATAAGATTGACGATAGTGAGCTGTGGTCGGAGCGCATGGTTCTCAAGGAGCGACTCATCAAGACCATCCGCAAGCGCTATAGTGATCCTTCGCAGGTGCGTCTTCAGTCACCCCGACAGATGGTGCAGGTTACCGAGAGCATACGCCCCGATGTGCTTACCATAGGCTTTGCGCGCCGCTTTGCGACATATAAGCGTGCCTATCTGCTCTTTACCAACTTGGAGCGTCTTTCAGCTCTGGTGAACAATAAGGAGCGTCCCGTGCAGTTTATCTTTGCGGGTAAGGCACACCCCAATGATAAGCCCGGACAGGATCTTATCAAGCGTATTGTCGAGGTGTCAGCCATGCCCGAGTTCGTGGGTAAGATTGTCTTCCTGCAGAACTATGACATGGAGCTTGCCCGCCGTATGGTGCAGGGTGTCGATGTATGGCTCAACACGCCTACACGCCCCCTCGAGGCATCAGGTACCTCGGGTGAGAAGTGCGTGATGAATGGTGTTATGCAGTTCTCTGTTCTCGACGGATGGTGGGTTGAGGGCTACAAGGAGGGTGCCGGCTGGATGCTTCCCATGGAGCGCACCTATGCCGATCAGCGCTTCCAGGATGAGCTCGATGCCGAGATGATATACAACACTATCGAGGAGCAGATTGTACCTCTCTACTATGACCGTGCCGAGGATGGCGTGCCTCATCGCTGGGTAAATGCCGTGAAGAAGTGCGTGGCAGACATCGCCTCAAACTTCACTACAAACCGCATGCTCATCGACTATGAGGAGCGCTTCTACAATAAGCTTGCAGCGCGCAAAAAGCTCATGCTTGACGGCAACTACCTTATGGCTCGCCAGATAGCAGCCTGGAAGCGTAAGGTGTCGGCTGCATGGGATAACATCTCTATCCTTGATGTTAAGCGTGCCGAGATAGAGTCTGAGGCTATGTATGTAGGTAAGAAGTACCGCTTTGAGGTTACCCTCGACATCGCCGGCCTAGACCGCGAGGATATTGGTGCCGAGCTTGTTGTGGCAACACAGATTGAGGCTGGCCAGGCTGCCAATGTTGTTGAGACACGCCGCCTGGAGGTTGTTGCTTACGAGGGCAATACCCTGACCCTTGCTCTTGACTACGCACCCGAGCATACGGGTATGTTCGACGTAGCCCTTCGTATCTTCCCTGTGAATGATAAGTTGGAGCATCGTATGGACTTTGCGCTTGTCAAGTGGGCGTAATTTGTTGTGATATTGGTGCTACTTTGGCACCTCAATGCAAAGAGCGGATGGGAGATACGTATTTCCCATCCGCTCTTTACTCTTTCCGCTACTCCCTCCAGTAGCTCTTGGTCTCGGCAGGGTTGCCCTCCTCATCGAGCAGGACATTTCCATTGTCGTCCACCTTGAAGAGTGAGAGAACATAAGCATCCGTGTAATTTATCTGTACATTGCCCTTATGTATCAGGTAGCCTTCATATCGGCCCTCCTGCTCAAACTCTATGACCACCGTCGAGTTGAGCATTGCGCCACTCTTGAGCGTGAAACTATAGCTGAACGTCTGGCTGCTAACCTCCGTCTTACGCTCGGGAGTATCATAGCCCTTGACCGAGCCACTATCCTTGTCGAAGTGGACATCCAGATATGTGGGAACACCCTTACTATCGACCTCATATCCCCACCACAACGTGCCCTCGAGGCTGGTTATCTCCTCATAGCTCTTTGCCTCCTCCTCGGGCAGGCAACCCACAGCACCAAGAAGCATGGCGAGGGAAAACATTAATCTTAAGAATCGCATAATCATAAATATTTGTTTTACTATTTTCTACTCAAATATACTCTCTTTTTTTCTAATAGTTATCCTCTTGTGGAATAAAAACGTAGGAGGGAAGCAAAAATTTCATTAAAAGTGTGCTCTGTTCACGAAAAAGTATTACCTTTGCAGGCCTTTAGTGCACACGTGCGCGAGGCGTAAGAATATATTTATTAACTTTTAACGAGCGATTGTATCGCAAAAAAACATTTCCATTATGGAGCAGAACAAAATTGTAGCGAACGAGAATTTCGATTGGAATGCATTCGAGAATGACCTTGGCGTATATGACCAGTCGAAGGATGCTATCGAGGAGGCTTATGGCAAGACCATGTCTAACGTAGCTGTAGGCGAGGTTGTTGAGGGTACTGTTACCGAGATTAACAAGCGCGAGGTTACCGTAAACATCGGTTACAAGTCAGAGGGTCTTATCGCAGCAACCGAGTTCCGTTACAACCCCGACTTGACCGTAGGCGAGAAGGTTGAGGTTTACGTTGAGTCGGTAGAGGACAAGGGTGGTCAGTTGGCACTCTCACACAAGAAGGCTCGTCAGCTTAAGAGCTGGGATCGTGTTAACGAGGCTCTCAACAACGACGAGATTATCAAGGGTTACGTTAAGTGTCGCACAAAGGGCGGTATGATTGTCGATGTATTCGGCATTGAGGCTTTCTTGCCCGGCTCACAGATCGACGTACGTCCCATCCGCGACTACGATGTATATGTTGACAAGACTATGGAGTTCAAGGTTGTTAAGATCAACCAGGAGTTCCGCAATGTCGTAGTATCACACAAGGCTCTTATCGAGGCCGAGCTCGAGGCTCAGAAGCAGGTTATCATGTCGAAGCTTGAGAAGGGTCAGATTCTTGAGGGTATTGTTAAGAACATCACCTCTTATGGTGTGTTCATCGACCTTGGTGGCGTAGATGGTCTTATCCACATCACCGACCTCTCATGGGGTCGCGTAAATCACCCCGAGGAGGTTGTAGCTCTCGACCAGAAGCTTCAGGTTGTTATCCTCGACTTCGACGAGGCAAAGAAGCGCATCGCTCTTGGTCTTAAGCAGCTTACAGCACACCCCTGGGAGGCTCTTGATGCTAACCTCAAGGTAGGTGATAAGGTGACAGGTAAGGTTGTCGTTGTGACTGACTACGGCGCATTCGTAGAGGTAGCACCCGGCGTTGAGGGTCTTATTCACGTTTCAGAGATGTCTTGGAGCCAGCCTTTGCGTTCGGCACAGGAGTTCATGAAGGTGGGCGACGAGATTGAGGCTGTGCTTCTTACTCTCGACCGCGAGGAGCGCAAGATGTCTTTGGGCGTTAAGCAGCTCACTCCCGATCCTTGGGCAGAGATCGAGAACAAGTACCCCGCAGGTACAAAGTGCACAGCGCGTGTACGCAACTTCTCTAACTTCGGCGTATTCGTAGAGATTGAGGATGGCATCGAGGGTCTTGTACACATCTCTGACCTCTCATGGGCAAAGAAGTTTAAGCACCCTTCAGAGTTCACACAGATTGGTGCCGAGCTCGAGGTTGTAGTTCTTGAGATCAACAAGGAGAATCGTCGTCTTTCACTCGGCCACAAGCAGCTCGAGGAGAATCCCTGGAATGGCTTCGAGAGCCAGTATGGCGTAGATAGCATCCACGAGGGTACTGTAACAGAGGTTGCCGAGAAGGGCGTAGTAGTATCTCTTGGCGAGAATATCGAGGGCTTCTGCCCCGCACGTCACGCCGTGAAGGAGGATGGCACAACATTGAAGGCTGGTGAGACTGCCGAGTTCAAGGTGCTTGAGTTCTCAAAGGCTACGAAGCGCATCACCCTCTCACATAGCCGCATCTTCGAGGAGGCAAAGCGTGCCCAGGATGCAGCCGAGAAGGCTGAGCGTCGTGCCGCAGCTGATGCTACAAAGAACACTGTGAAGAAGATCAACGCACAGGTTGAGAAGACCACACTTGGTGATATCGCAGGTTTGGCAGAGCTTAAGGCGCAGCTTGAAAACAAATAGTAATTTGTAGTGATAAGGGGTCATCTACTTCCGCTAACGAATTATCTCGTCAATGGGCTGTACGCCCAAGTACAGCCCTTCGCCTCGAAATTCGCCGAGCGTTGTATCTAACCCCTTCTGACAACAAATTAATTTGTTGTGATAGCGGCGCATTAGCGACGCTACAATCTACGCCACCAATGGGACGTACGCACAAGTACTACCCATCGGTGGCTTTTTCATGTC
>JAZNFC010000061.1:0-25321 GCA_045588935.1 Alistipes sp.
TATAAAGTGCAAATAGGCAGATGCTTTGCCGAGTATCTTGCAAAATATCAGCGGTTTACGGTCGTTCTGCTTTGACCTTACAAGCAGAGGGTCAGGGGTTCGAATCCCTTTGCTCCCACACTAAAAATCAACGACTTACAGCAATGTAGGTCGTGATTTTTTTATCTATATGAAATGAGAGTGAAAATACAACCGGAAATTGGATCAGTCATAATCTCCGATGGGGAGATTATATAAACATCACAGCGCGGAGTACTAACAACCGCAACGTTGTGTCTTATTCTATTTCTACATCAAACCACAACATAAACTCTCGGTTGATTTTCCACGCCTCCGTTGCGTCTTGATGCAAAAAAAACATACCACACATATTAAATTGTATCCCAACACATTGCGGGTATTATTTTTAATACCCGCAATATTATGTTAATCTCCCAAGGTGGTTATTTAAGCCGCTCGAATCCCTTTGCTCACTACCAAAAAGTGGATGACTAAAAAGTAAAATAGTCATCCACTTTGCGTTTTGAGGTTGGAGCCTGTTACACCACCAACCGAGTTGATAATTATTGTTTTCGTTAGAATTCGTAGCCTACAATATCTGAAGCATATTTGCTCCTAGAATAAGGCGCTGTTTTTTATACCTCCACCGACTCCGCAGGTACATAAATCTTACGGCCCGAGGCGTTGTTATAAAAGACATCATAGTAGCCTATACTTGGCGGTGTTGTGGGCTTACAATATACACTTGTTAGGCTGCTGCACTCATAGAATGCATAATCTCCAATCTCCGTTACGCTATCGGGGATTGTTACACTTGTCAGGCTGCTGCACTGATAGAATGCACCCCATCCAATCGTCGTTACGCTATCGGGGATAGTATATTCGGTAACTCCCGCAGGCGCAAATGAGTTCAGTGCTCCATCGATAATCAAGCAGCGGCCATCTTCAGATGCAAACTTACCCTTAAACTCGGTCAGGCTGCTGCAATGTCGGAATGCACTCCTTCCAATCGTTGTAACACTATCGGGGATAGTTACACTTGTCAGGCTGCTGCAGCCCGAGAATGCAGAATCTCCAATCGTTGTTACGCTATCGGGGAGAGTTATACTTGTCAGGCTGCTGCAAGATTGGAATGCACCCCTTCCAATCGCCGTTACGATATCGGGGATGGTTATACTCGTCAGGCTGTCGCAATCATGGAATGCATAATTTCCAATCGCCGTTACATCGCCATCAAAAAGAAGAACGCCCTTACCATCGACATAGGTATTATCGATAAGATTAGCACCAAAGACCGTTGTATCATGAGGATTGAATTCCATACCATCGGTAGTGGTGTACCAAATCTCGTTGTACGGGGTAGTGGGCTCAATCACCTCGCCTGTCTCGAAATTGTAACCTACGATACTGCTGGCATAATTGCTCCAATAAGACGCTGTTTTATATGCTACTACCGACTCCGCAGGTACATAAATCTTACGACCCGAGGCGGTGTTATCAAAGACATCATGGTATATACTTGGCGGTGTTGTGGGCTTACAATATACACTCTCAAGGCTGCGGCAACATGCAAATGTATCCATTCCAATCGCTGTTACGCTATCGGGGATAGTTACGCTCTCAAGGCTACTGCACTCCGAGAATGCAAAATCTCCAATCGTCGCTACGCTATCGGGGATGGTTATACTCGTCAGGCTTCTGCAATACTCGAATACCCTCACTCCAATCTCTGTTACGCTATTGGGAATATTAACACTTGTTAGATTGAAGCAACAATAGAATGCATAATATCCAATCGTTGTTACGCTATTGCCAATAGTTACACTTGTCATGCTGCTGCAATATCGGAATGCATAATTTCCAATCTCTGTTACGCTATCGGGGATCGTTATACTTGTTAGGCTACTGCAATACTCGAATGCAGACTCTCCAATCGTCGTTACGCTATCGGGGATTGTTACACTTGTCAGGCTGCTGCAATTTCGGAATGCATAATTTCCAATCGCCGTTACGCTATCGGGGATAGTTACACTTTTAAGGCTGCTGCACCCATTGAATGCACCCCATCCAATCGTCGTTACATCGCCATCAAAAAGAAGAACACCCTTACCATCGATATAGGTGTTATCGACAAGATTAGCACCAAAGACCGTCACATCATGAGGATTGAATTCCATACCATCGGTAGTGGTGTACCAAATCTTGTTATTGAGCACCTCGCTACCAGGCTCCTCATCCTCCGCGCTCTTACCTCTCTGCACAATGGTTATCTCCCCCAAGGTGTCGCCACTCTTATCTCGCAGCTCGATAACAGCTGTACGCTCCGCCTCACTATCATTCTCGGCTACCTTAACCTTAATCTCACCCTCACCGGCAGATCCACTCTCGGGAGTTACGGTAATCCACTCATCAGAGGTGGTTACCGTCCAATCAAGGTCGGCCGTAAACTTAAACGTCGCCGAGCCGCCACGAGCCTTAAACTCGGTGAGCAGCTCCGTACCCTCGGCAAAGGTCAAGCCTTCACCCTTCGAGTCGAGAAGGCCATCGAGCATCTCACACGAGAAGGCGACAAAGGCAACCATCAATAGTGTAAATAATCGTTTCATAATTGTGTGTATTTTATTTATCGTCATGCAATCTATTGATTATCAACGAAATACCCCCCCCCGAAGGCCGGGGAGGGGTATTTGATACCCTTTATAGTGCAATTCTGCCATTATCTCTGTATGATGTTAATACAAAGGTAGAAAAATTTTCGCAAACAGCAATATCTTTGCTGGTCTTGTTCTATGAGAATATAAAAAATCACTTCGGCACATAGGCCAGAAGTGATTTAAGATGAGTGTGATGATTACTCTTAAATTAAAACATGGAAGGCTGCATGCTAATAGCTAAATTTGAGCTTAAGAGGTTTTTACACGAAAAAACATCTCACAATCTAACAACCTAACAGATTGTAAATAAACAAAATCGGCGGTGTAATGTTATTCACCGCCGATGAAGGATAATCCTTCGGGGCAATCTTTTTTTTGTGGAGCTAATTAATACTCTGAGGTGATAAAGAAATGGGCTACGATGATAGCCTTGACGATTCTATTTCAGCCACTATTACCCATTACTCTTGGAAGGAGTGTGTGGAATATAGTAGATGTTGCAGTAGCCATATTTTTACTATATCTGTGGTACAAAGAGCATTTCCATGCAAGAAAGTAGTATCTCTTTGAAAAGGGTGAGACATCCCGGAGCGAGAGACTAATTTATTGTTAAAAGGCGTGAGGTGCGGTGCATCACAAAAGTATCCCACAGGGATAGTACTTCGAAGTACTGCCCAAGTGGGATATCTTTTAGGGGTGCCGCAGATTGCGGCTTTTCACGACAAACTAAAGTTTATTGAGCTCAATCTCAAAGTCTGCAAGAACATTCATATAGTTGATAAATGCCTCATATGCCGAGCCGTAGGGATTGAAGTATGAGTGTACATCACCATCCGAGAACCACTTTGTTGCCATATAGTAGAAGTGGTCGGAGTTCTGCATGAAGTGCCATACATAGTCGAAGTCCTTATTCTTCGCCTTCTTAATCTTCGGAGCCAACGCATAGAGCTTACTGAAGGCCTCGTTCTGCAGGTCATTGCCAAGCCATGCTGTGACATCGCGCTCCTCATCAGCCCACGACATAGCATGTGGGCAGTGCAACACTGCCACAGGCTGAAGCTTCTTCGCAGCCTCGCTTACCGTAGTAAACTCAACACTGCGCGAGAGCAGTGCTGCGGGCAGAGCCTTCATAAAGTCGAAGATGCCTGTAGCAGCCTTCTGGTGCTCGCCAAAGGTCTCATAGTCCATAAACAGGTTTACGATGTCGCCATTCTCGGCAGCTACCCACTCGGCAAACTTATCTGCCGTAAGAGGCCACTCGGGCCAACCCTCATTCGAGAAGCGGAAGGTGATATCATCCGAGAGCTTATAGTTGCGGAGCAACAGGCGGAGCTTATTATCTATAGCATCGGTATATACGAAATTAGCAGACTTCCAGCCGAGCACATGCTTCGCACCCTCGGCCAACATCGTCTTAAAGCCCATATCCTCGACAGCCTTGGCTATAGCGTCAGAGTAGATAAGCTCCGTGTTGCGGAAGGCTGTGGGCTTCACGCCAAACTCCTCCTTGAGCATCTGCGTGTGGAGCTTAACCTCCTGCTTGAACTCATCCACCGAATAGAGCGACGAGAGCGAGTGTGAATAGGTCTCGCCGAGGAACTCCACGCATCCCGTCTCGGCTAACTTCTTAAACGAGTCGAGCACCTCGGGTGCATAGGCCTTAAACTGCTCGACAGCCGAGCCCGTGATAGAGAACGACACCTTAAATGCGCCCTTATTCTCCTTGATAAGGCTCAATAGCAAGGCATTCATCGGCAAGTAACACTCGCGAGCCACCTTCTGCATGATAGCGCGGTTGGTGAAGTCGTCGAGATAGTTGTGGTCATTACCCATGTTGAAGAAACGATAGGTCTTCAAACGCCAGGGCTGGTGCACCTGAAAATAGAAACAAACATTCTTCATATATCTACTCATTTTTATTTATTACACTTGTCGATAGCCGCCTGATAGACATCCTTAATCTTTATTGCGGCATTGAACCACTTGAGGTTGTTAACCTCCTCCATGCCCTTCTCCGAGAACATCTTGGCAAGGGCCGGGTAGGTGATAAGACCATAGATGGCGTCAGCCATAGCATCTACATCCCAGTAGTTCACCTTGATGGCATAGTCCAAAACCTCGGCCACACCGCTCTGGTGCGAGATGATTGTGGGTACATTTGAGCGCATGGCCTCCAGTGGCGAGATACCAAAGGGCTCCGAGACCGAAGGCATGATATATACGTCCGAGAGCTGGAACATCTTCTGCACATCGTCACCCTTGAGGAAGCCCGTGAAGTGGAAACGATCCGAGATGCCGAGCTGTGCGGCACGACGAATACAATGATTCATCATATCTCCCGAGCCGGCCATCACGAAGCGTACATTGGGTACACGTTTGAGCACCTTGGCTGCCGCCTCGATAAAGTAGTCGGGACCCTTTTGAAAGGTGATACGACCAAGGAAGGTAACAATCTTATCGGATACACCTCGCTTGGGCACAGGGTTGTCGTTCTCGGCAAACTGCACGGCGTTGTGCACAGCTACGACCTTCTCCGGCTCGATGTTATACTTGTTGATGACGATGTTACGTGTGAGGTTTGACACGGCGATAACCATATCTGCCGCCTCCATGCCTGCACGCTCGATATCATAGACTCGTGTGTCGATGTTGTCGCTCGAGGAGCGGTCAAAGGATGTCGCATGCATGTGTACTACAAGGGGCTTGCCCGATACGCGTTTTGCTGCGATACCTGCAAAGTAAGTCAGCCAGTCGTGAGCGTGGATGACATCAAACTGACCCTCGAGCTGACGTGCTACTTCGGCGGCAACCACAGCGTAGCGAGCAACCTCCTCCATGATGTTTGCTCCATACTTACCCGAGAAGGTGTAGCGCTGTGTCCAGCTATCACCCTTGCGCTCCCAAAACTTCTTACCCGTACGCTCATAGCCCTCGCGGTAGGTTGCCCACTCCTCGGGTGAGATATAGGGTACCATGTTTGAGTCGATGTGGATAAACGAAATTTTACGCATAATATCATCTGCTCCCTCGATGCTTGAGTCACAATAGTGTGCCTCGATATCGCTGGCATTAACGACCTTAACAAAGCTCTGGTCCTCGTCGCCCGATGCCTTGGGCATCACGAAGATGACCTCTACGTCGTTGCGAGCCAAACCCTGTGTCATGCCGTAGCACGCAGTACCCAAACCGCCGGCAATATGGGGAGGAAACTCCCAGCCGAACATTAAGACTCTCATAGCTTATATCGTTTTTATCGTTTTACTTCTTTACACTTTTGCGCACACACTTACGCTTTGGCTTCTCCTCGGCGGCTGTCGTCTTTGTCTGCGTCGTGCCCTTGCGAGTACGCTTCTTTGAGTAGCGCTCGATAAGCTCATTGATGTAGAGCAGACCGGCAACCGACGTGGCATGTGACACCGAACCGCGAGGCCCATGTGGGGGATCACCCTCGAAGCGCTCCGAGATAGAGCCCACGCACTTCGTCTGAAGCTCTTCGTCAAAGGCATCAAGTATGCGTTTAGCATCTGCCGTGTAGCTCTCACCACCGATATCGAAGCAGCACTTAACGTAGAGCATCAACGGCCATATCCATGCCGAGCCATTGCGCGAGGCAAAATCTTGTGAGCGTTGATCCTCGTTGTAGTTCGATTTGTAGTACATGTTGCGGGGCGAGAGTGTGCGGATACCACGAGGTGTAAGCAGGTGCTCATGTATGGTATAGAGAACACGTACCGCTCTATCTTCATCGAGAATCTTGTAGTCAAGACCGCAGGCAACAATCATGTTACAACGTATATACTTGTTCACCTCGTCGTAATTTACATAGTCGGCCAAGTAGCCCTCCTCCTCCAACCAGAACTTATCGTTGAAGGACTTCTTGGTCTTTGCCGGCAACTCCTTCCACTCCTCAACAAATGCCTTGTCACCCTGCTTCTTTGCCACGGCGAGGGTGTACTCCACGGCGTTATACCACAATGCCTGAAGCTCTACGGGGTAGCCGCGACGTGGCGTGAGAGGCTCTCCATCAATCTTCGTGGCCATCCATGTGAGAGGACGCTCCGCAGCCGCCCAAATCAGACCATTGTCATGTAGCTTAATCTCCTCGCCAAAGCCTCGACGATAGGCATTAAGAATAGCCTTCATCACCTCTCCATACTTCGCCCAAAGCTCCTTCTGTGTGATGTGGCGTTCGAGTTCCTGCAGTGTGAAGAAGAACCACAAGGGTGCATCTGCCGTAGCAAGCTCTCCACGACCTTCAAGCACTCCGCTACGTCGCATGTCGGCAATAGCCGTGTCGAGAACATCGAAGCAATCCTCCTTATATCCCTGTGAAAGGGTTAGGCCGGGAAGAGCCATGAAGGTATCCTCCATAAATAGACCAAACCATGGGTAGCCGGCGATAACCTCTGTGCGGTTTCCCGGGCGACGTATAACGAATTGACGTGCCGAGTGGCGCAAGCAACTCAAGAAATCAATCTTGTGTGTACGACGTGCCAATGATGCGGTATAGCTATCCGATATCTCTTGGGGTGACTCCATGGGCTCGGTTGCTGCCGAGAAGATTATGCTCTCACCCTTCTTGATTTTGAACTCGAAGTAACCCGGTGTGAGAAGGTCCTCATGACCCTCATATCCGCGTGCCAGCTCCTTGCGATACTCGAAGTTGTAGTACCAGTCGGGGGCTGCGATAAACTCTGCATCCTCCTTGTCAAGCTGCATGTTGAGCCAAGGAAATCCATCATATAGACGGCACTTTACGCCATAGGGTATTGGGTAGGCGCGACCATCGGCATCCATGTTGGCCTTCGATAGTGCATGCTTATCACGGAAGGCAAGCAAGGGACGCAGACGCAATGTCGTGTCAGAGTGTGCATCAACCAACGTATAGCGGATCATCAGCTGTGTGCGCTTATGTATCCAAAGCAACTCCTTGCGCAATACCACACCACCCACACGATAGGTTATCGTGGGTGTGGGCGTATATTCAAAATCGGTAATGTACTTATGACCGCGTGGCTCGTATGTTCCGTTGTAGCGGTGCAGTGCAAGGTTGAACGACTGGTCATGCTGGATGATTGTCTCGTCGAGTGACGACAACAATACATAGCTTCTATCGCTCTCATCTATAGGTGCCACGATGAGTCCGTGGTACTTACGTGTGTTGCAACCAACAATTGTGGTACTCATATATCCGCCACGACGATCCGTAGCAAGCACCTCACGGTCGAGTGAGTACTCGAGGTTGCCTAATTCACGTTTGTCGAATTTAAGTCCTGACATAATGTTACGATATATTATATTTATTGTTTCTTCTGTCGCGTCATCTAACGATATATACACCTAAAGGGTTATCCATCAGATAGATAGATAGCCTATTGTCGTGGCGAGGGATAGAATATCGCCATTTTACAGAGTAAAGTTATAAAAAATTTGGCTAACTACCAAAAAAATCAGATGAAAAGAGCCTCTATCACACTATCCGAGATAAGAAACTTAGAAACAGGAATGGCGAGACGCGAGCCTTGATACTGTAGAGCACCCATGTTAACCCACATATTTGCTGCCCCCTCGATACGTTTGCGATAATCCTTACCAAATCGCTCCTCTATGGTGTTGAGGTCTATGCCCTCGACAGTGCGTAGTGAGGTCATGATATACTCGTTGAGGTGATCTGTGAAGGTGAGCTCCTCGCTCTCGTATAGGAGCTCTCCCTCGCCATACTGCTTTGCCGAAGATGTACACCACGTGCGGTTGTCCTTGGAGAAGGAGTGTGCTCCGGGGCCTATGCCGAGATATTCCACTCCTCGCCAATACGAGGAGTTGTGCTTGGCGCGATGCTCGGGCTTGGCATAGTTCGACACTTCGTAATGTTCATATCCTGCTGCGGTAAGTGCTTCGTGGACATGTAGATACTCCTCCTCGGAACGCTCGTCGGGGGTGGGCGTGTACTCGCCTTTGCGCATCATTACACCGAGCTTGGTGCGCTCCTCTATGGTCAGATGATAGGCCGAGATATGCTCTACATCGAGCGCAAGGATGTGTTCGAGTGTTGACTGCAGCCTATCGCCAAAGCCTGCAATGCCAAAGATTATATCTGCAGATATATTGTTGAAGCCTGCACAACGGAGGTTTTCTATGGCACGTACTGCCTCCTCGGCCGTGTGGCGACGATTCATAAAGCGTAGTACCTCGTCATCGAAGGATTGTATCCCGAGGCTTATACGGTTGACAGAGGTGCGGCGCAGTGCTTCGATATATTCGGGTGTGAGGTCATCGGGATTGGCTTCGAGGGTTATCTCCTCAATAGAGGAGCAGTCGAAGAGCTCGCGGGCATGATTTATGAGTATCTCGATGTCGTGAGGCTTGACAAGTGATGGTGTGCCGCCTCCAAAATATATCGAGCTTATGGTTCTATCCTTGAGGTATGTGGCGCGGGCTTCGAGCTCTACGTGCAGTTGCTTGACCACCGAGGGTAGAAGCTCTACGGCTCCCACCTTGTAGAAGTCGCAGTAGGCACATATGCGCTTGCAGAAGGGTATGTGAACGTAGAGCATGGCCATAAACGAAGGCAAAGTTAAAAAAAATGTACATGGCATGCAAAATTAGGGATAAAAATCGTACCTTTGTTCTGGGTAAATAACCAAAGAGTCTATCATTATGAAATCTATTAGAGAGTTATATCGTATAGGCACGGGGCCGTCGAGTAGCCATACCATGGCTCCGCGTCGTGCAGCCGAGATATTTCAGCACCGCAACCCCGATTGCCACTTCTTTCGCGTTACGCTCTATGGCAGCCTTGCCGCTACGGGTCGAGGCCACTTAACCGATCAGGCGATCTTCGACACGCTGCGTCCTCATGGTGAGGTGGAGTTAATCTGGGAACCCACAATCTTCAAGCCGTTCCATCCCAATGGAATGCGCTTCGAGGCTATAGATGCTGCAGGTGGTGTTGTGGATGATTGGACAGTATATAGTGTGGGTGGTGGAGCTTTGGCCGAGGAGAACAGTACACCTATTGAGAGTGCAGATATATACCCCTTAACCAAGCTCAACGACATTCTTACATGGTGTCAGGATAATGGTCGCACCTTCTGGGAGTATGTCGAGATGTATGAAGGTAAGGAGATATGGATATTCCTCTCGAAGGTGTGGCGTGTTATGCGTGAAGCTGTGGAGCGAGGTATTGAGACCGATGGTGTTATCCCGGGGCCTCTCAACCTCTCGCGCCGTGCCATGCGTTACAATGTTCGTGCATCGGGATATAAGCAGAGCCTGCAATCGCGAGGATTAATCTTCTCCTATGCTTTGGCTGTGAGTGAGGAGAATGCTTGTGGTGGTCGTATTGTTACTGCTCCTACTTGTGGGTCTTCGGGGGTTCTGCCCGCTGTGCTCTACCATCTTTGGAAGACGCGCGAGTTCTCCGACGCACGTATATGTCGTGCTCTGGCTACGGCAGGTCTTATCGGTAATGTCGTGAAGCATAATGCCTCAATCTCCGGTGCCGAGGTTGGATGTCAGGGTGAGGTGGGTGTAGCTTGTGCTATGGCGGCTGCAGCTGCTAATCAGCTCTTTGGTGGTACGCCGGCACAAATAGAGTATGCCGCGGAGATGGGTCTTGAACACCACCTCGGCATGACATGCGACCCTATATGCGGACTTGTACAGATACCCTGCATCGAACGTAATGCCTATGCTGCGGCGCGAGCTCTCGATGCCAATCTGTACTCCATGTACACCGATGGTCATCACCGCGTATCCTTCGACCGTGTGGTTGAGGTTATGAAGCAGACGGGACACGACCTGCCCTCTATCTATAAGGAGACGGGTGAGGGCGGACTTGCGAAATTGGTGTGATAATGTCGTTTGTCGGTATTTCAAATGATATAAGGGGTGTGTTGAATAAAAAGCCTGTTTTGTCACAGACCTAAAACTACATCTTTTTATCTCCGAACAAAAAGTGGAGGTGTTCTACGCTTTGAACACCTCCACAATTTTCTGTATAAACGATACAGCCTCACGGTATAGCGACTCGAATGTTGCACTCATATCGTAGATGCTCTCCCATCGTCTCCGAATGTTTCGTAGTCGGCTTCGCAGCATTGCTATGTAGATTACGGCCGAGAGTATCAGCTCCACGCCTCCGACGATAAGCAGAGCAATGCTTAAAGGCATAATCTCCATAAGCACAGTCACCAGCGAGAGACTGATTAGGAGAAGCCCTGCGAGGGCTAACATCGTAAAGAGTAACATTGCGCTTACCATGGGATATGTCGTTTTAGTGTGCTCTACTCCTCGTCGTGACAGAAGGTGTCGTGGCAGTGGCATGCCTGTTCGCGTACCCTCTCTGCCGCCTCGTTGAAGGCTGTACGAATCTTACCTCGTAGTTCCTTGCCCGACTGTGGTGTGGTGAGCATGGTGATGGCGGCACCTACCATAGCTCCGCCAAGTGCTGAAAGCAGACATAATGATGAATTTTTCATAGCTGTAATATTTAATGGTTACATAGCCCGTATAGTGCAAAGCCTGCGCCAAACTTTTATTTATATATTCTTTTTTGTACCTTTGTCACCAAGATATTAATCGTACGGAATTTGGCGTTTTATGAGAGATGGCTATTTCGTAATTTTGTTATATGCAAACAGAGGGATATATAGTAGCCTTTACCGGACATCGTATCTATGATGGCTCGGCAGATGTTGCGCTGTGTGACACGTTGCATGAGCTCTATCGTCGTGGAGCGCGACATTTCCGCGTCGGCATGGCCGAGGGCTTTGATATCTCGGCAGGCGAGGCTGTCATGGCACTTATGTCCGAGCATGAGGATATTATTTTAGAGCTTTGCATTCCGAGTGTGGAGTTTGCACGACGCTTTGATGCGGCCACACGTCTGCGCTACGATGCTATCATGGAGCGCGCGACCATCATCCGTTATTCGAATAAGGAGTATCATCCACGTATCTATCATCATCGTAATAATATGCTTGTCGATGGCGCTCACTATGTCGTGGCATGGTGGAATGGCTCGCCGAGTGGTACGGGATATACCGTGGCACGCGCTCGCAAGCAGCGGACTGAGGTTATAAACCTGCATCCATGTGGTTGTTGATGTCGTAATTTGTTCTATTTGTAGATAATTTGTTCTATTTATTGATAAATAGTGTAGGATGAGTATTAATACTACCCATAAAGAGATAAAAATATCATACATTTGTCCCGCAAAACAGAGATATATCAATAATATAAATTAATAATTGCTATGAGAGTTAAACATCTACTTTTGGCTGTGGCCATGCTTGTCATAGGTACGGTAGCTTCGGCACAAACTGCAGGAGAGAAGATTAAGGCCTTTGCCGATGAGCATCTTAAACTTTCGGGATATCTTCAGTCCGGCTTTGAGTGGAACGAGGCTTCGGAGCCCTCGACATCATTCTATTTAAGACGTGCGCGTGTGAGCCTTACGGGTGATGCCGCAAAGGATAAGATCGACTACCGCCTGCAGGTGGATTTTGTGGGTGCGAAGATATGTGACCTCTACTTCCGATACAAGCCTATGACCGAGCTGAACCTTCAGCTTGGACAGTTCAAGGTGCCCTTTTCTATTGAGAATCAGATCTACGGCCCTACGACCTTTGAGTTTATCGAGTACTCATACCTCACCACCTATCTCGTACGTAATAATGGTAAGTATGATGGCATAGGTTCTACGGGACGTGATATAGGCTTCCAACTCTATGGCGGCTTTATTGAGCGTGATGGCTTCAATATTATCAACTATAACCTTGCAATTTTCAATGGCGCGGGTATAAATGTTAAGGATACCAACTCGTCGAAGGATGTTGTGGCACGTCTTATTGTGAAGCCTATCAAAGGATTGTCACTTTCGGGCTCTTATATGTATGCCGAAACCAAGTATGACGGTAACGAGTATATGAAGTCGCCCCGCTGGTCGGTGGGTGCTGTATATGATGTTCGTCACTGGATAGCTCGCTCGGAGTATGTGCGGGCTAAGTTCGCAGAGAATAATGTGGATGCTTTCTATGCTTTAGCTGGTTATCACTTCGAGAAGCCTTGGTCGGTGGTTGCTCGTTATGAGTTTATCAATGACGACTACAACATGCTGAACGAGCAGCGTATAACCATCGGTGGTGTATATAAGCCCTATAAGTTCTTGCGCCTACAGCTCAACTACTCATATACGATGAATAAGGTTGTAGCGCGTAACTTCAATGGCATCAACCTTATGGTGTCGGCCATCTTCTAATCGGATGATGTATAATAATTTGTAACGTAGTATTCAGAATATGGGAAAGTTTCGTACAGAGGATTGGATTGTGACGTTTCTGAGTATTCCTCTACTCATCATTTCAGGCCTTGCCTCGTTTCTGCCAAATAATGGAATTAAGGTGGCTTCAGACCTTACGGATGGCGCAGCATGGATAGATATAGCCATCTTCTTTGTCATAGCACTACTGCTGGTGTATATTGGCAATAAGCTGCTTGGCCGTCCTACACATGGCCTTGTGCGCTCGTTTGTCGTGGTCTTTGCCGTGGCTCTTTTTGCGCAGTGGATAGCCAAGATAGATGCTGTGAAGTACTATGGCTTCGAGGCGGTATTCTTCTCGGTAATCTTTGGTCTTATCATTCGCAATGTCTTTCATATTCCCGAGTGGCTTAAGCCTGCAATACAGGGTGAGTTTTTCATTAAGATAGGTGTTGTCTGCCTCGGTGCTACGGTGCTCTTCTCCGATGTTATGAAGTCGGGTGCCGCAGGACTTATACAGGCTATCCTTGTTGTAGGTATCGTTTGGTTCTTTGGCTACTGGTTGGCTCGTGCCCTGAAGGTGGAGCGTGCCTCGGCGATGACTCTGGCGAGTGGTTGCTCGATATGTGGAGTCTCGGCATGTATCACTGCAGCGGGTGTCGCCGGCACAGATAAGCAGAAACTCTCTTATATCATCTCGTTGGTGCTTATCATCGTTGTGCCGATGATATACCTTATGCCATGGCTTGCAGGGGTGGTTGTTCCCCTCTTTACTGATGACCCTATAATACAGAAGGAGATTATTGGAGCATGGATTGGTGGTACGATAGATACCACATCCGGCGTGGGTGCCTCATCCGAGATGGCGGGCGACATTGCGCAGAAGACAGCTATTGTGGTTAAGGCTACTCAGAATGTGCTTATAGGCGTTGTTGCCTTCTTCATTGCACTATATCTCTCTGCGCGTGGTGAAGGTAAGGTCGGTGCCCCCTCATTTAGTATCGTGTGGGATAAGTTCCCAAAGTTTATCTTGGGCTTTGTCGTTGCCTCTGCGGTATTCAGTATCATGCAGACGCAGGGACTCCTTACCCTCGATGTTAAGGGAAAGATTATCGAGACCTCTATGGCCAAGACCTTCTCAACCTTCTTCTTCTCGCTCTCCTTTGTCTGCATAGGCATGGATACCCGACTGAAAGATATCGTCTCTCGCGAGAACCGCCGACTCCTCTACTCCTTCCTTGGTGCGCAGGTATTTAATATCGTCGTTACCATGTGTATTGCCTGGTTGATGTTCGGCATCGTGAAGCCCTTGCTATGGCCTACTAAACTCCCCGAGCCTGTAGTTGAGGTTGTGGAGGAGCCATCACAGCCGGAGATTGTTATTGAAGAGCCTATAGTCCTCGAGGAGATTCACTTTGAGTAATTTTTGACTATAGGGCATCTGCAGCCTTTCAATCAAAGCCACCTATAGGTAGTACTTTGAGTACGTCCCATAGGTGGCTTTTTTATGTTAAGACAATAAAAGTTGAAAGTGGAAAACTGAAAACTGAAAACTCAAAGGTTAACTAACGATTATTAAGGAAAATTAAGGGCTATTAATGGTTTTTGCACGGCAAAACAACTTTCGTACACTTTAGTCATCTTTAGTTCTCTTTCATCTTTGCTCTTTGATCTTTCATCTTTGCTCTTTGCTCTCACGTTCCTAAACTTATCTTCTCTCATCTGCTCCTTTGAAGGTGCATGTTGTAGATAGCTCCTCAAGCAGCGTTGCGCAGCCATCCTCCAATAGGTCGAGGACAAGCTCAAAGCCCTCATGCCCCTCATAATAGGGGTCGGGGATATATGACCATTCGGGGTGGTGGCGCAGGTACTCGCGGAAGCGATATATCTTCTGCTGGTGCTCACGGTCGGGGGCAAGGCGGAAGAGAGCCTCGTAGTTGTTATCATCCATGGCTATGAGGCGGTCGAAGCGGTCGAAGTCCTCCTCGCGCACCTGGCGAGCGAGGTGTGTCATCTCTATGCCGCGGACGGCAGCAGCACGTCGCATACGTGGGTCGGAGCGCTCGCCGGCATGACCTCCGTACGTTCCTGCCGAATCCACGAGGATGCTCTGCTCAAGGCCGTGACGAGAGATCAGTTGTTGCATCATCGCCTCGGCAGCCGGTGAGCGACATATATTCCCTAAACAGACAAAAAGTATGCGTTGTTTCATATTGCTACTATTTAACATTCTCTACAAAGATAGATATATATTTTTATTTGTCACATTTTTTTTGTGATGCAAATTCAGGCGTTCGTTGAATAATTGTTTCATCGGTGTCACAAAAGCGAGGAAAAAGCTAATATTGGAGAGTTTGTAGGTTACTAATGATAATATTTTTTCTATCTTTGTGCGGCAAAGACAAAAATTAACAATACAGACATGAAGCTTAAAAATCTCTTTTTCGTCGTTTTGGCATTGCTCTTCACGACAATCATAGCCGAGGCGCAGAGCCTCCCCCGCAAGGTGCGCAATGTCGAGGTGCAGGATCTTGATGCCAAGAAGGCACGTATGCCATGGTGGGGTGAGAAGAACCTTCTAATCTTCTATGTAGATCCCGAGGTGCCCAAGCAGAATCACGACTTCATAACCTACATCGAGGAGACGGGTCGTGTGAAGGGTCCCAATATCGAGGGCTTCGGTATCGTAAACCTCAAGGATGCGGTATATCCCAACTCTCTGGTGCGCAAGATTGCCGATGCGCGTACGGCCAAGAATGGCGCTACTATTCTTTGTGACCCCGACCATTGGTTGTCGAGTGCATGGCGCTTGGGTGACTGCGATAACTGCTTCGTTATCTTGCTCGTAACCAAAGCCGGTGAGCTTGTCTATGTGCATAAGGGTGAGATGGATGAGGCCGAGCAGCAGCGTTTTATCGAAGCTGCCGATAAGCTCCGTTAGTCGATAGTAGATACGCAATAGTGATTGAGGCTGAATAAAAAGTCTATTTTGTCGTTAAGTTCGCAAGCCTAAAACTACATCTTTTTATTCAACCTCCGAACAAACGGTGGGTGACTATTTTACATTTTAGTCACCCACCACACTTTATCTATTTCATGGCTTGTTAGAACTTTCTGTGATAGTAGGCTATGTATTACGGAAAATTTTACTACCTTTGTCGCGGATATACTATACCATAGGTATAGCATATTTCGGAAAGAAGCAAATTTTTAGCACTACAATATGAAGATAGCATTAGCCCAGCTGAACTACACCGTGGGTGATATTAAGTCGAATGCCGAGAAGATTATCGCGGCTATTGAGCAGGCCAAGCGCCAAGGTGCCGATCTTGTGACCTTTGCCGAGTTTGCCGTATCGGGTACACCCGCCTATGGACTACTTACCAAGACCACCTTTCTCACGCTATGTGAGGAGGCTGTGGAGCAGATTGCAGATAGTTGTCGCGGTATTGCTGCGATTGTTGGTACGCCCTACCTCACGGCCGAGGGCCCGATTAGTGCTGCAGCATATATCGACAAGGAGGGTAATATCGAGTATATCGGCAAGCGTAGCGTTACGGCGCGTCGTGAGATGGGATATATTGTCGGCTCATCGATAGGAAGCCAGAATATCGAGCTCTGTGGCAAGCGTCTGAAGATTGTTGTGGGTGATGACTTAAGCCATATCGAGGAGATAGATGAGGAGGTCGATGCTATAATCTCGGTTAATGCTCGTCGCTATGGTAAGGGTATTATGAGTCGTCGCTTCGATAAGGTTAGTCGTCTGGCTTTTGCCGAGGGCACGGATCTTATGCTTATCAATCAGGTGGGAGGCTCGGGCGATATCGTCTATGATGGCACCTCGGGAATACTCAACAGCGAGGGGCGTCTTGTGATGTTGCTCAAGAGCTTCGAGGAGGATATGCAGATCTTCGACACGGAGGCCGAGAATCCCTCGTTTGATGTCCCCCTCACGACATACAACGACCGTACGCGTCTTATATACGAGGCTGCATGCCTTGGCTTGCGTGACTACTTCCATAAGAATGGCTACAAGAGGGCTTGTGTAGGTCTGTCGGGAGGTATCGACTCGGCTGTTGTGGCGTGTCTTGCGGTAGGTGCTTTGGGCAAGGAGAATGTGCGCGTGTTGCTTATGCCCTCGCCCTTCACGCCTAATGACAGTGTCGAGGATGCCAAGCTTTTGGCCGAGAATCTTGGTGTGGAGTATAGCGTTCTTCCTATTATTGAGGCATACAACGCCATGGTTGGCACCCTGCAGCCTGTAATCGGAGGTACGGAGTTTGATGCTACGGAGGAGAATATCCAGACACGCATACGTACTACGATGCTTATGGCCTTGCAGAATAAGACGGGATATATGCTTCTTAACTCATCGAATAAGAGCGAGAATGCTCTGGGCTGGTGTACGCTCTATGGTGATACGGCCGGTACCTTTAGCCCCACAGGCGACCTCTATAAGGGAGAGATATATGACCTTGCTCGCTATATCAATGCCACTTATGGGGAGGTTATCCCCGATGCTATCATCGACAAGGAGCCCTCGTCGGAGTTGCGCCCTAATCAGAAGGATAGCGATACTATGCCTCACTATGAGGTTATTGATGCCATCCTCTTCCGTATGATTGAGAAGAAGCAGCACCGTGAGGAGATTATCAATGCGGGCTTCGACTCGGCCGTGGTGGAGAAGATACACAAGATGGTTATGGAGAACGAGAAGAAACGTTATCAGTTCCCTCCCGTGTTGCGACTCTCGCCTTGTGCGTTTGGACATGAGTGGTTGATGCCGTTGGTTAATCATTATTGCGACTAAAATTTCTTGTGATAAGGCGAACATAGCCGCTAATTTAGCCGAGCGTTGTATTGCAGCCTGCCAACAAGGAATTGAGATAAAAGGTGCGTTTCGAGCGTTACGATAGAAAAAGATATGTAGGTAATGAGCCATACGATTCAGCATATAGGCACGGTAGAGCGTGTTGTGGGCGATGTGGTATATGTCGCTGTAGAGCAGCAGTCGGCATGTGCCGGCTGTCACGCTAAAGGGTTGTGTGGTACGAGTGGTGAGCATCGAGTAATAGAGGTGCGCACGTCGGAGGCTGCGGAGTATGTGGTAGGAGATAGAGTGCGTATAGCGCTTGAGAGTGGTAGTATGGGTTTTTCCTCGGTGGCATATGGCTATGTATTGCCACTTATCGTATTGCTTGTGGTGCTCTTTGGTGCGAAGTATCTTGATATGACGGACGGCGTAGCGGCAATAAGCACTCTTGTTGCCTTGGCGATATATTATGTGGTGCTCTATGTATTGCGCCGCATGTTTGAACGAAAGATAATATTTACAATCATAAAGGAGTAATGAACACACTATTACTTACGGTACTGACACTTGGTGTGTTGGGCCTTGTGTTATCCGTAATTCTCTACTTTGTAGCACAGAAGTTTAAGGTGGAGGAGGATCCTCGCATTGACGATGTCGAGAAGATGTTGCCTGGAGCCAATTGTGGCGGTTGTGGTTTTGCCGGTTGCCGCGCCATGTCGGAGGCGTTGGTTAAGCGTGACAATATCAGCACGCTCTTCTGCCCTGTTGCCGGAGGAGAGGTAATGAAGTCTATCGCCAACTTTTTGGGTAAGGCTGCGGCCGAGAAGTCACCCATGGTTGCTACGATGCGTTGTGGCGGCTCGTGCGATAAGCGTCCGAAGGTAAACCACTATGATGGCGCGTTGAGCTGTGCTGTGGTAAATACCTTCTATGTTGGAGAGTCGGGTTGCGCCTTTGGCTGTATTGGCTATGGAGATTGCGTTGATGCGTGTCAGTTTGGAGCCTTGACGCTTAACCCCGCAACGGGTCTTGTGGAGGTGGATGCCGATAAGTGTACGGCCTGTGGTGCATGTGTTAAGGCGTGTCCCAAGGGCTTGATTGAGTTGCGTAAGAAGTGGCCAAAGAATAGAGCTATATATGTCGCTTGCCGCTCGAAGAACCGAGGTTCGGTAGTGATGAAGGCTTGTAAGGCGGGATGCATAGGCTGTGGTAAGTGCGAGAAGGTATGTCCCTTTGGGGCTATCACGATAGATAGCTACTTGGCATATATCGATCATGAGAAGTGTAAGCTCTGCCGTAAGTGTGTGAACGAGTGTCCTACGGGGGCTATACGCATGGTTAATATGGAGCCTCTGCCACGTGAAGTGAAGCCCCAAACAACGCCCCAGAATAAGGTAGAAACAAAGGCCGAGTAAATTAGAGATTGATTATGAGAACATTTCCCATAGGCGGTATTCATCCGTCGGATAATAAGAAGTGGAGTAAGGATAAGGCGATAGAGGCGTTGGAGCTTCCTGATGAGGCGAAGGTGCCGATGATACAGCATATAGGAGCACCCTCGACACCTATTGTTAAGCGTGGCGACAAGGTGCTCACAGGTCAGCTTATAGGTCAGGCTACGGGCTTCGTGTCGGCAAATATTCATGCGCCGATATCGGGTACTGTGACCTCGGTGGATGCCTATCCCAATGGTCAGGGTCAGCGCAGGATGATGGTTGTCATCAAGCGCGAGGGCGACGAGTGGATGGAGAACATCGACCGCACGCCTGATCATAAGCGTGAGTGCAAGTTGGAGCCTGCGGAGATTGTGGCAAAGATTAAGGATGCCGGCATCGTAGGTCTGGGTGGCGCACAGTTCCCCACACATGTTAAGCTCTCGATACCCGAGGGTCAGAGTGCCGAGGTGCTGATTATCAATGGCGTGGAGTGTGAGCCTTACCTTACATCTGACTACCGCAATATGATTGAGCGTGCCGAGATGATACTTACGGGTACAGAGGTATTGATGCGTGCCGTAGGTGTTGAGCGTGCCGTTATAGGAGTGGAGAATAATAAGCCCGATGCCATAGCACATCTTCGCGAGGTTATCGCACGAGATAATTATCGTGGCATAGAGATTATGCCCTTGAAGCTACGCTATCCGCAGGGTGGTGAGAAGCAGCTTATCGCGGCTGTTACGGGTCGTCAGGTACCTCCTCCTCCCGCACTCCCCATCAATGTTGGTGCCGTGGTGTGCAACGTATCTACGGCAATTGCCGTATATGAGGCTGTGCAGAAGAATAAGCCTCTGATTGAGCGCGTGGTAACGGTGACAGGCAAGAGCCTCAATAGTACGCACAACTATCTTGCACGTTTTGGTACTCCGGCGAGTCGTTTCTTGGAGCTCGCAGGTCTTCCTGAGGGGGATGTTAAGCTACTCAATGGTGGCCCCATGATGGGTCGTTCGGTAGTGGATATCACAGCTCCGCTTATCAAGGGTTGCTCGGGTATTACGGTCTTGAGTGGTGCGGAGGCTACACGTGGTAAGGAGCTATCATGTATCAAGTGTGCCAAGTGTGTATCGGCATGTCCTATGGGTTTGGAGCCCTATCTTTTGTCGAAGCTTGCGAAGATGAAGAAGTGGGATATGGCCGAGGAGCATAATGTGGTGGATTGCATCGAGTGTGGATGCTGCTCATATACATGTCCCTCATATCTTCCCTTGTTGGATTATATCCGCATTGGCAAGCAGACGGTGATGACAGCTATACGTGCGCGTGCGGCCGCGAATAACAAGAAGTAAGAGAAACGAAAAATAGAATATTTTATGGCAACCAGACTTTTTGCTTCACCCTCACCTCATATTCATGGTGGCGAGACTACGCGCCGCATAATGGGCGATGTGGTGATAGCACTTATTCCGGCACTTATCATCTCGACCTATATTATGGGGTGGCGAGTGCTACTTATCACGGCTGTGGCTATTGTGAGCTCGGTGCTCTTCGAGTACCTCATACAACGCTTTTTGCTTAAGGGTCGCACAACCATTGGTGATCTCTCGGCTGTAGTTACAGGTATGCTTTTGGCCTTCAACCTCCCCGTGGGTATTCCATGGTGGATTGTCGTTATCGGTGCGTTGGTAGCTATCGGCATCGGTAAGATGAGCTTTGGTGGCCTTGGCTGCAATCCCTTCAATCCGGCGCTTACGGGACGTATTTTTCTGCTTATCGCCTATCCGGTACAGATGACCGACTGGACAACACATACCCCTGACGTTTTATCGGGCTCGACGATGCTGGCCGACATCAAGGCACATGCCTATAATGTTGCGGATGTCGATTTCGTGGCCATGCTCGGAGGTCATATGAATGGCTCTATGGGAGAGGTTGGCTCCTTGGCACTTATTCTTGGAGGCCTTTACCTTCTTTTCCGTCGCGTTATAACATGGCATATACCTGTTTCGGTGCTTGGCACAATGGCGCTCTTTGCCTTGGGCTTGGGTGTGTCGAATGGAGAGGTTATGTGGCAGTGGCCTCTATTCCATATCTTGGCAGGAGGTGCGTTGCTCGGTGCTATCTTCATGGCTACGGACTACTCGACCTCGCCCATGACACATAAGGGTATGATAATCTATGGTGTGGGCATCGGTCTTTTGACAATGATTATCCGCGTGTGGGGAGCCTACCCCGAGGGTATGTCGTTTGCGATATTTATCATGAATGCCGCAACACCTCTTATTAATAAGTATTGCCGTCCGAGACGTTTCGGTACTAAATAGTCAATAGATATGAAGAGTACGCTAAAGAATATGGTGTTGGTGCTGTGTGGCATTTCAGCTATTGCAGCCCTGCTCGTAGGTCTTGTTAATGACCTCACTATGCAGACTATAGCCGACACGGAGCACAAGAATAAGGATATTGCTAAACTCGAGGTGTTACCCGGATTTGAGGGTGAGCCTATACTTGAGGAGCAGGTATGCAATATAGGGGATTTTGACGTTGCTGTTACGAAGGTCATGACGGAAGATGCTGTTGTTGGCTATGCTGTTGAGGCGCCGAGCATCACGAAGAGTGGCTATGCCGACCGTATAGTTCTTATGGTAGGCTTCGTCGAGGGCGATGCGGGTGTAACAATCTCGGGAGTGAAGGTTCTCTCGCAGAAGGAGACCCCGGGTCTTGGTGCGAATATGACCAAGGAGGGTAATTCTTTGGAGCGCAGCATCCTCGGTGGCAATCCTGCGGAGATCTCCTTCAAGGTTAAGAAGGATGATAAGGATGGCACGTTTGATTCGCTGACGGGATCTACAATCTCGTCACGTGCCTATGCCAATGCCGTGGAGACGGCCTATGCAGCCTACCTTTGGGCAAAGGGAGAGCTTCCTTCGAGCAGCGATGCTATGTCGGGTGCTACGCCTAATGCTAATAAGGAGGTTGAGGTGGTTATCGAGACCGTAGATGTAGTTAGTGGAGCTACTGTTACCGAGGAGCCTGTGGCCCAGGAAGGAGAGTCATGTAATGAGTAAACTACAAATTATTACCAAGGGTATTCTCAAGGAGAACCCTACGTTTGTATTGGTGTTGGGTATGTGTCCCACGCTTGGTGTAACCTCGACGGCGATAAATGGCCTCGGTATGGGTTTTGCGACGATGGTCGTGCTCATAATGTCGAATGCCGTTATTTCTCTTATCAAGGGTATTATTCCGGATAAGGTGCGTATTCCTGCCTTTATCGTGGTTATCGCCTCGTTCGTTACGATTATCGAGATGTTGATGAAGGCCTATGTGCCGGCGTTATATGCCTCGCTGGGTGTCTTCATCCCGTTGATTGTTGTGAACTGCATCATCTTGGGTCGTGCCGAGGCTTTCGCCTCGAAGAATGGCATCTTCGACTCTGTGCTCGATGGTGTAGGTATAGGTTTGGGCTTTACGCTTTCGCTTACGACTATAGGCGCTGTGCGTGAGATTTTGGGCTCGGGAGCTATCTTTGGTTATAGCTTCGCCTCGGATGTTATGCCTTTGTTGTTTGTTTTGGCGCCCGGAGGTTTCCTTGTTCTTGGCTACCTTATGGTGCTCTTTAATAAGATTGCTAAACGATAGTTACGATGGATACGGTAAATATTTCACAAGAGGTCATCAAGGCCTTTGAGACGGGCACCGTGGAGGTTGCTCCAATCACGCTCTTTGCGATAGTCATAGGTGCTATTTTCGTTAACAATGTCGTATTGTCGCAGTTCTTGGGTATCTGTCCCTTTCTCGGTGTGTCGTCGAAGGTGGAGACCTCACTCGGTATGGGTATGGCTGTAACCTTTGTTATGGCGCTCTCTGCGGTTGTTACTTGGAGCTTGCAGGAGTATATACTTGTACCCTTTGGTATTGAGTATATGCAGACGATTGTCTTTATCTTGGTTATTGCGGCCTTGGTACAGATGGTTGAGATTGTGTTGAAGAAGGTATCTCCCTCGTTGTATCAGGCATTGGGCATCTTCCTGCCGCTTATCACGACAAACTGTGCCGTGCTCGGTGTAGCTATACTTATGGTACAGAAGGATTTTGACCTGCTTACAGGTGTTATCTACTCGGTAGCTACAGCCCTTGGCTTTGCCTTGGCGTTGGTGCTCTTCGCCGGTATTCGTGAGCGCCTGGAGGTTGAGGATGTGCCACAGGGTATGCGTGGTGTGCCTATTGCTCTTATCACGGCGGGTCTGCTTGCCATGGCATTTATGGGCTTTGCCAACGTTGTGGCACTCCCCTAATAGGAGTATCCATTTTCGGCGGTGAATTGATTTTCACCGCCTATTTTGTTTATTTGCAATCTGTTAGGCTGTTAGATTGTGAGATGTTTTTTCGTGTAAAAACTCTTAAGCTCAAATTTAGCTATTAGCATGCAGCCTTCCATGTAGTTTAATTTAAGAGTAATCATCACACTCATCTTAAATCACTTCTGGCCTATGTGCAGAAGTGATTTTTTTTTGTATTCTCATAGAACAAGACCCGCAAAGATATTGCTGTTTGCGAAAATTTTTTCTACCTTTGTATTAATATCATACAGGGATAATGGCATAATTGTACTATAAAGGGTATCAAATACCCCTCCCCGACCTTCGTGTGAGGACATTTCGTTGATAGTCAATAGATTGCATAATAATAAACTAAAATACACACAATTATGAAACGATTATTTACGCTATTGATGGTTGCCTTTGTCGCCTTCTCGTGTGAGATGCTCGATGGCGCTCTCGACTCGAAGGGTGGAGGCTTGACCTTTGCCGAGGGTACGGAGACTACGGCAACCTTTAAGGCTCGCGGCGGCTCGGCGACGTTTGAGTTTACGGCCGACCTTGATTGGACGGTAACTACCTCTGATGAGTGGATTACCGTAACTCCCGAGAGTGGATCTGCCGGTGAGGGTGAGATTAAGGTTAAGGTAGCCGAGAACGAGGATGTCGAGGAGCGCACGGGATATGTCGATATCACGCTCTCGAATGATAAGAGCTTCCGCATCGAGGTAGAGCAGAAGGAGGGTGATCCTATCTTCGAGATTGGCGCTGATGGCGAGATTAAGGTTAAGGCTGCGGGCGGCGACGTGGAGATTGAGGTTACGACCAATATCGACTATGAGGTCTATATCCCCGAGGATGCCGAGTCTTGGATTGAGTATGTCGAGACACGCTCGGTGCGCAATGAGACCGTGGTATTTAGCGTGTCCAAGAACAGCACGAGTACGAAGCGTGAGGCTGTTATCGAGCTTCGCGATGCGGCGGGAGATACACTCGAGGAGTTTACTATCGAGCAGGCTGCTGCCGAGGGCGCGGAGGATGAGAAGCCCATCTTTGAGGTCGGTGACAATGGCGAGTATATCGTTAAGGCCACGGGTGGCGATGTCGAGGTAGATGTTAGGACTAACCTCGAGTATAGCGTATATATACCGAAGGATGTGCGCTCATGGGTTGAGTATGTTGAGACACGCTCGGTGCGCAATGAAACGGTCGTTTTGAGTGTTGCCGAGAATGATAGTGAGGCAGAGCGTACAGCCGTTATCGAGCTCCGCGATAAGAGTGGCGACACCTTGGAAGAAATAACCATTGTGCAGAGAGGTAAGAGCGCGGAGGATGAGGAGCCTGTCTTTGAGATTGGTGACAATGGAGAGTATATCGTTGAGGCCACGGGTGGTGATGTTGAGATTGAAGTTACGACTAACCTCGAGTATAGCGTATATATACCGAAGGATGTGCGCTCATGGATTGAGTATGTCGAGACACGCTCGGTGCGCAACGAGACCGTCGTTTTGAGTGTTGCCGAGAATGATAGTGAGGCAGAGCGTACAGCCGTTATCGAGCTGCGCGATGCGAGTGGCGACACCTTGGAGGAGATAACCATTGTGCAGAGAGGTAAGAGCGCGGAGGATGAGGAGCCTGTCTTTGAGATTGGTGACAATGGCGAGTATATCGTTGAGGCCACGGGTGGCGATGTTGAGATTGAGGTTACGACCAACCTCGAGTATAGCGTATATATACCGAAGGATGTGCGCTCATGGGTTGAGTATGTCGAGACACGCTCGGTGCGCAACGAGACCGTCGTTTTGAGTGTTGCCGAGAATGATAGTGAGGCGGAGCGT
>JAZNFC010000062.1:0-6897 GCA_045588935.1 Alistipes sp.
GATTGCTGCTTGTCACTTCTCTTGACTGTGTTTGTTGTCAAAAGTAGTGAGATGTGGGAGCTGCTCGAAGGATGAAAAAGCGCAGCATACTAAAACGTATGTGAGCATTTTTCAAACAAGGCAGATGCCGCAGATTGCTGCTTGTCACTTCTCTTGACTGTGTTTGTTGTCAAAAGTAGTGAGATGTGGGAGCTGCTCGAAGGATGAAAAAGCGCAGCATACTAAAACGTATGTGAGCATTTTTCAAACAAGGCAGATGCCGCAGATTACTGCTTATCACAACAAACAATTAGTAGATATTAAGGCGAATACCTATATACCCCTTAACACCCGTAAGCGGTCCCCATACCATCGACGAGTTAAAGCCCGGAGCATAGGGGGCATCACCTCCCACAATAGGATGAGGTTGCTTAAAGTTACCTATATTCTCACATCCAGCATATACGGTAAAGTTACTCACTTTGTAGCTTACCTGTGCAAAGAACATGGGATAGATAGGTGACAATGTAGGTTTGTTCATCGCCTTATCCAAGTTGCCATCAAGCTCGGGTAGGCGCATAGGGCCATTTAGCTGGGCTGTAACATCGAAGACCCAACGACGTACAGAATATTGTATGTTGATAAGTCCCTTATATCGTGATGTTAGAGGGCGCTCTACGAGGTAGCTCTTACCATCACGCTCCACGGTCATCTTGGCATTGGTATAGCGGAAGGTCGCAAAGAGGTCGAAGCCTCGGAAGGGTGTCCAATTGAAGTCCACCTGATAGTTGTCCGTGAATGAGCGACCATCACTATTGTACATGAGTATGGTGTTATCCGCCGTCTCCTGATCAAAGACCATGGTGTTGAAGAACTGCGTACGGAAGTAGTCGAAACTAATGGTCGCCTGATCATCACTCGCAAGAGGGAATGTCTGCGTAAGGCTACCTCCGAATGTTGCAGCGCGCTCCATGTCGTCCGTCACATTATTCACTATGTTTCGCGAGGTGGTCATCATCCATATGTTGTCGGTCACGAGGTTCTGGCGACGATAACCCATACCCGCCGAGGCTCGTAATGTTGTACGTGGCGTGATATTCCATTTTATATGCGAGCGAGGGGTGATAAGCGCCTCGGGCTTAACATCATAGTAGTATTTACCATTCATCATCGAATAGTCGCCACGCAGACCTACAACCAACGAGAATTTCTCCTCGATGTTATAGGTGTATTCAGCAAAGATGCCCGGCTCAAGAAGTGTCGATTTACCCATGAAGTCCCAAGGTTGAGATATCGCGCCATCGGTGGCAACACTCTTCTGCACATAGTTATTAGCAGCCATACGGGCATAGAACGACGCACCGGCATTCAGCGATGAGCGCTGCGTGAAGTAGTGCGCATATGTGGCATTGAAGCGGAAGGTGTTCTCCTCGACATCCACGGTATTAAGACCGAAGTATGAGTCGGTAAGGTAGTTATCGTAATCAGCAATAAAGGCTATGTTATTCTGCACAGCATCAGCCATATCGCCCGTAAATGTGCGCTCATAACCAATAGGGATACCCGCCTTGAGGTAGGCATTGATATTGCGGTTGTGGATATTCGAGCCGTAGAGATTATTCAGAGGATCAGACATCATCTCGTCATACAAATCCCTCTTGTAGCCATGCTGACCACCAAGACGGTTCTCCTGCAGATACTTCCATCCCCAACGTATCTGTACACCCTCGGGAGTCTGCCACAACCACTTATTAGCCACATTAATCTGGTGAGACTTTGGCATATCTACGAATGAATCACCATTGTCGTCGTGCGACATCGGGTGCATCGAGCCATGCACCATGATTACTGTCGAGAGGCTCTTATCCTTGGTCAAAGGGAGTGCCGTCGAGAGGTTTATCTCGGGACGCAGCTCCGAGTCGAAATAGAGGTTTAGGAATAGACGCTCATCGTCGGTAGGCTTGCGATGCTCAAGGTTAATCTGACCCGTGATAGCCTCATGTCCCGCCGTAACCGAGGCAACGCCCTTCGACACCTGAATAGAGTTAAGCCACATGCCGGGTGTGTAGCTCAAGCCATAGGCAGCACCGGCACCCTGCATGATCGGGCGATTCTCATCAAGTATCTGCGTATATGTACCCGCCAAGCCCAGCATCTTAATCTGTCGTGCACCTGAGATAGCATCACTATAACCTACTGTCACAGATGCCGAGTTCTCGAATGACTCGGCCAACGAACAACAAGCCATCTTACATAGACCGGCAAAGGATATCTGCTCCTGACGTGTGATACCACTCGTCTTGGCATAGTTACCACGCTGCTGACCCTCAACTACCACCTCATCGATATCTACCGCCGAGGGACGAAGCTCGATGGTGATGTTGTTCTCATCCTTGTCGGCAAGCTCCAGCTCGACAATATCATATCCCAAGAAATCGACCACGAGGGTATCAAAACCATGTATGCGTTTGATGGAGAAGGCTCCATCCGTTGAACTTGTTGTACCCGAGGTCGTATTCTTCCAATAGAGCGTAGCACCAATAAGAGGCTGGCCACTCTCCACCTCGATAACACGACCGGTGAGTGTACGCTGCGCGAGAGCCACTACGGGCATCGCCAGCAAAAGTGTAAAGGTTAGAATTATTATCTTTTTCATCTTTGTTATGCGTTGGGTTTCAAATAATTGTCTATTCATGATTTATACAGCCGACATACACAAAGATGTATGACGACTATGAAACACACGCAGGTGGTGCTCGTAGTCCAGAAGCATGACGACATGGCCCCGAGAGCGACTCTTCGTCACCACTATCATAGAGATAGGAGGATGTATAATTGTGCAGTATATCTGTCACACCTGACAACGTATCGCCAAGTGTAAAGAGTGCAAAGTGTGCCACAACATAGGATGTGCGCAAGCCTCGCTCCGAGGCCACAACGTAGGCATCGTGATTATCACTCAGTTGTGGATGGTCGTGACAACAATCATCCTCGAAGGCCAAACCTTCGCAGTGGCATATACTGCTATGATTGTTGCCATGATGGTCACAGATGTGGTTATGATGGTCACAAGTGAGTATTGACAACGACGACAAGAGCGTGGCCACGATATATATCGCGCCAAGCACCATCGCCGCTATAGCCTTTAATCTTCTCACCTCTACCCTTTTTCTCGATATTCGTTACTCGGCCAGACCGCACTCCTCAAGCTTCTTAATCCACGCTTGAGCATCGCGCTCTGCTGTGACAGCATCTATCTCGTAGTTCTCGGTGAGCACCTCAACAAGTCTCTCCACCGTGAAATCACGACCCTCAACGGCCTGCCATAACAGATAGGCGCTATCGTTAAGCGAGATTACGTTTGTGAGATCGCTGCCATGCTTACCCTGCATGATAACGACATGCTCACCCGCCATCTCGCGAACTTTATACTGACTTTTAATCTTCATATCTCTATTTCATTATTTTACGCGACAAAGGTAGTAAAAATTATTGATTGGCTATCAATAACCGACATTTTTTTATAACTTTGTGGTATGAATGAGTTGTCTAACAGCGTCGAAAAGTACTCCATAGAACAAGCCCTACAGCAGTGGTGGGGCTATAGCGAGTTTCGTCCCATGCAGCGCGAGATTATCGAGTCCGTTCTCTCGGGACGCGACACCTTGGCACTTATGCCTACGGGAGGTGGTAAGTCACTCACCTTTCAGCTCCCCGCGCTATTACACGATGGGCTGACCATCGTTGTAACACCACTTATCGCACTGATGAAGGATCAGGTCGATCAGCTGCGTAGGCGCGGCATACCCGCAGCTGCCGTACACTCCGGCATGGAGTCGCGACAGATAGAGATTACGCTGGATAATTGTACCTATGGCGATATCCGACTACTCTATATCGCCCCCGAACGATTGGCAACAAACAGCTTCCGAGTACGCCTGCGACAGATGAGACTACGCATGATTGTCGTAGATGAGGCGCACTGCATCTCGCAGTGGGGCTATGACTTCCGTCCCTCATATCTGCGTATCGCCGAGCTGCGCGAGTATGCTCCCGATGCCGTTATACTCGCCCTAACAGCTTCAGCCACAGAGCTGGTAACCAAGGATATAATGTCGCACCTGAAGTTCTCGGAGCCTCATATCATACGTTCGAGCTTCGCACGACCAAACCTATCGTATGTGGTACGTGAGAGCGAAGATAAGTATGAACAGTTGCTGCGCATTCTAAACAATGTCGATGGGGCAGCTATTATCTATATGCGTACTCGCGAGGGCTGCGAGCAGCTCGCCACGAAGCTCAAGGCCGATGGCCATAAAGCGGAGTTTTATCACGCCGGGCTACCCTCGATGGAGCGCGCCATACGTCAGGATGAGTGGCTCGATGGTAAGCAGCGTATCATCGTGGCGACCAATGCCTTTGGTATGGGTATTGATAAGCCCGACGTGCGCCTTGTTGTACACTACTCGATGTGCGACTCCCTCGAAGCATACTATCAGGAGGCGGGACGTGCAGGGCGCGATGGCAAGCGTAGCTACGCCGTACTGATGACAGCTCGCGAAGATACCGACCGCATTAGCAAGATTTTCAAATCGGAGTTCCCGCCTATTGAGCAGATTAAATACGTATATGAGCGTGTGTGCAACTATCTTCAGATAGCAATAGGCGATGGCGCCTTGGCATCATTCAACTTCAATATACATGAGTTTTGTCATATAAACCATCTCTCTACAAACCTTGTGCGCAGCGCACTTAAGATTCTTGAGCAGAACGACTTGATGACACTTCTCGAGGAGCAGGACAACCCTGCAAAGCTAATCTTCACCTGCAGTCGCGACCACCTCTATAAGCTCAATGTCGGAGGTAACGAAATGGATATTCTACTACGCACCATCCTGCGCATGTATAATGGCATATTCACCTCATTCCGCGCCATTGACGAACAACATATATCCGCCACATCGGGACTCGGTGCCGAGCGCGTACATGAGCTATTGAAGGTGTTGTGGCGCATGAATATCATCCGCTACATCCCCGCCTCGCACACCCCGATGATATACTTCAACACCGAGCGTCTGCCTCAGCACGACATCTTCATCTCGCCCGAGAGCTACCATATACGTTACAAGCTCTCACATGAACGCTTCAGCAACATGTTGCGCTACGCCTCATCCATAGATACGTGTCGCAGTCAGATTATCGAGAACTACTTCGGAGATCGCGATGCCAGGCCATGTGGCGTGTGCGATATATGTCTTAAGGCAAAGCGCTCGACATCAGATAGTTCTACCTTGCAACAACATATCCTTGCTCTTCTTACCGAGGAGCATCGCACCATCAAGGAGGTTGTTGCAGCCATAAAGGGCGAGCCACGATATATCATCGAATGTGTCGATAAATTGCTCCGCGAGGAGAAAATTTCGCTCAATGATGCAGGAAAACTAAAAATTAATACATAACTTTGTGCTTTCGGCCGTAACCGAAATAACAATATAGAGATATGCCATTTGCAGCAACCATAGATAACGATACCGTGTCGTCGCTCCCCGCGGCGCACTTTGACGGTCGTATAGTCGTTGTCGATAGCGATGCGATGGTCGAGGCTGCCTGCCGTGACCTGAAACGTCACAACATCATAGGCTTCGACACCGAAACACGCCCATCATTCCGCACGGGCGTGAGCTACAATGTATCTCTGCTACAGCTCTCCACACCCGACACCTGCTATCTCTTCCGTCTATGCCGCATACGTTTAGATAACCGCATATTGAAGATTTTAGGCTCGCACACCATACTCAAAGTAGGTGCTGACGTAGCGGGAGATATACGCTCTCTACGCGCCTTACGTCACTTCAAGGCCGATGGCTTTATAGACCTGCAGCATGAAGCTATACGCTGGGGCATCGAGGAGAAGAGTCTTCGCAAGCTCTCGGCCATAGTTCTTGGTGAGCGCGTATCGAAAGCTCAACGATTGAGCAACTGGGAGGCAGGCATTCTCACATCGCAGCAGCAGGAGTATGCCGCAACAGATGCATGGGTATGCACACGCATACTCGAAGAGTTGCAGCGCACGCCCGTAGCAGGGTCGCTAACGATAATTACAAGCAACGAGCAGCCTGCACCTGCAAAGCAACATAAGCGTCGTCACCACACACGTCGCACTAAACCGCATAAAACAAAAGAGGAGTAAGATATGAGTAAGGAGCTAAAACTTTCGACCATACATCTACGCCGTGGCAAAGAGGAGTCATTGGAGAGATGCCACCCATGGATATTCTCGGGTGCCATAGAGCATATCTCCGAGGGTAGCACACCTCTGCGTGAGGGTGATGTTGTGGATGTCGTAACCAAGCAGGGCGACTTTATCGCACGTGGACACTATCAGATAGGTTCTATTGCTGTGCGTGTGCTCTCGTTCGAGCGCGAAGAGATAGATCAGGCGTGGTGGAACAACCGCATAGCGCGTGCTCGCGAGCTGCGCGAAGCACTCGGCATGCTCCATAACAAGTGTACGACATGTTACCGTTTGGTGCATGGCGAGGGCGACATGCTCCCCGGCCTCGTCATAGATATATATGAACACACGGCCGTTGTTCAGTGCCACTCTGTGGGCATGTATCTCTCGCGCATGAATATTGCCGAGGCTCTACGTCAGGCCTATGGCAATGAGATAGAGGCTATCTACGATAAGAGTTCGCAGACGCTGCCCTTCAAGGCCGACCTCGGTGCCGTAGATGGATATCTTTGGGGACACACCCCACAAAAAGATAATGTCGTCTTGGAAAATGGACTGAAGTTCCTCGTTAACTGGGAGGAGGGACAAAAGACCGGTTTCTTTATTGACCAGCGTAACAACCGCGACTTGGTACGGCAGTATGCCCGTGGCCGTAAGGTGCTCAACACCTTCTGCTATACGGG
>JAZNFC010000063.1:0-10590 GCA_045588935.1 Alistipes sp.
CAGAGCGCCACGTGATGGTAAGTTCATCGAGAAGTTGGGTACATACAACCCCAACACGAATCCTGCTACAATCGATTTGAAGTTCGACCGAGCTTTGGATTGGTTACTTAAGGGCGCACAACCTACGGATACTTGTCGAGCAATTCTCTCGTACAAGGGCGTAATGTATAAGAAGCACCTCTTGGGCGGCGTTGCCAAGGGCGCATTTACCGAGGCTGAGGCCGAGGCTCGCTTCAACAAGTGGGCAGAGGCAAAGCAGGGTAAGATTGATGCAAAGAGCAACAAGCTCGCATCTGACGCTAACGCTGCAAAGAAGGCACAGCTCGCTGCCGAGACAAAGATCAAGGAGGAGCGTGCTGCCGCTATCGCCGAGAAGAAGGCTGCCGAGGCTGCCGAGGCTGCTGCTGCAGCTGCGGAGGAGGCAACAGAGGCTCCCGCAGAGGAGACTGCTGAGGCTTAATAATTTCGGCTGGTGCTATGATCGCCGTGGGACGCATAGGTCGCCTCTTTGGCACCGATGGTGGCGTGATGACTACGCTCTACACCACGTTTCCCGACGATTACCAAACTGGGGAACCGCTGTTTGTCTATATAGACGAACTCGCGGTTCCTCTATTTTGTTCATCCTTCGAGCGTCGAGGTCAGACCGGAGCCATAATCCACTTCGACGACATAGACACGGAGTATCGCGCCGAGACATATCTCGTGGGCCACGAGCTCTTTATGAAAGAGGAGGAGAGAGATGAGGATGACGAATTTTACATGGAGGATCTTATAGGCTTCACTATCACCGTCGGTAGGCAGCGTGGCACGCTCACTGATTACTACGACAGCGAGGCCAACCCATTATTCGAGATTACAATCGAGGGTAAGGAGCACCTTATACCTGCGCAGGAGGAGTTTATAGCTCATATAGACTTCGAGCGTCGCAGTATAAAATTCGTACTCCCCGAAGGATTGCTCGAACTATAATCGGATTACTACATACGTAATAAATATAAGTATGACAAACTACAGACGAGAGGATATATACGACCAGGAGCGCATAGAGCAACTTATGAAGCACTATCGCGAGATACTACGTCTTCTGGGCGAGGACCCCGAGCGTGAAGGCCTTATCAAGACCCCCGAGCGTGTAGCCAAGGCCATGTCGTTTATCACAAAAGGATACAGCCAAGACCCGATAGCCATACTTCGCTCGGCGATGTTCAAGGAGGAGTATCAGCAGATGGTTCTTGTCAAGGATATTGAGCTCTTCTCGGTATGTGAGCACCATATGCTACCCTTTATCGGCAAGGCTCATGTGGCATACATCCCCAACGGACATATCACCGGTCTGTCGAAGATTGCCCGCGTTGTAGAGTGCTTCGCACGTCGATTGCAGGTGCAGGAGCGACTAACCGTGCAGATCCGCGACAGCATACAGCAGGCCCTAAACCCGTTAGGCGTAGCCGTAGTTATCGAGGCCAGCCACACATGCATGCAGATGCGTGGCGTGGAGAAGCAACGCTCGGTGACCACAACCTCGGCATTCACAGGATGCTTCCTCTCAGACCCACGCACGCGTGACGAGTTCATGCAGTTGATTAAGTAGTTAGCTATATCCACCTGATACAATGCGTGTTGTTGTAGGATTATCCGGTGGCGTAGATTCATCGGTGGCCGCATACCTGCTCAAGCAGCAGGGACATGAGGTCATCGGGCTTTTTATGCGCAATTGGCACGACACAACAGGCACACTTGAGGGCGACTGCCCATGGTATGACGACCAGGTTTTTGCCGAGCTCGTAGCCAAGCGACTCGATATAGAGTTTCACTATGTAGATCTATCGGAGGAGTACAAAAAACGTGTTGTGGAGTATATGTTCGCAGAGTATGAGGCGGGGCGCACACCCAACCCTGATGTACTGTGTAACAGAGAGATAAAGTTCGATGTTTTCCTCAAAGAGGCATTGAAGCTCGGTGCCGAGCGCGTAGCTACGGGACACTACTGCAGGCGTGAGGAGTGGCAGGATGAGAGAGGTAAGATACACTATCGTCTTCTTGCCGGCAGCGACCCCAACAAGGACCAGAGCTACTTCCTATGTCAGCTCACACAGGAGCAGCTATCCTACGCCATGTTTCCTATTGGTGAGCTCCTCAAGCCCGAGGTGCGACGCATAGCCGAGGAGCAGAGATTGGCCACAGCCAAGCGTAAGGACTCGCAGGGCATATGCTTTGTAGGAAAGGTCGATCTCCCTGTATTTCTACAGCAAAAGCTTAAGGCAAAGGAGGGCAATGTACACGAAATACTACCCCACTCGCCACGCTTTATTCGCAATTGCGAAGATACTGATTATAAAACACTTGCCGAGCCATATCGTCTAACGGTACGCGATGGCAAGAAGATAGGCACACATCAAGGTGCTCACTTCTACACCATAGGCCAGCGCAAGGGTTTAGGCATAGGCGGTCGCAAGGAGTCACTATTTGTGATTGGCACAGATGTTGAGAGCAATGTCATATATGTGGGCGAGGGCGACAACCACCCCGGGCTTTATCGCAAGGCACTAAAGATTGCCTCAAGCGACATACATTGGACAGACCCCGACAACGAGATGGTAATTGGCGAGCGACGCAGATACAGGGTGCGCATACGCTATCGTCAGCCCCTGCAGGAGGCCGAGCTCATACGCGACGAGGAGGGTTTATATATCCTCTTTGACGAGCCTCAACGAGGCATCACCGCGGGTCAGTTTGCTGCGTGGTACGACAGGGATATCGTCATAGGTAGCGGCGTAATCGAAAAGTAAGATCTTAAGATTAAGGCTCTACAACACACAAAATTAACGTCGTAGAGTCTCTTTTAATTGCATATTTATTGCAAATTCAAAAAAAAATGTTTACTTTTGTAAGCTATTGAAGCGTAACATGCTTTGATAGCTATTACCATTATTTAGATAATTTCATATTAACTAATTATAAAATAGACAATTATGGCAGATGTAAAACGTGTCTATACCTTTGGCAACAAGGAGGCTGAAGGTAATGGCAAGATGCGCGAGTTGCTCGGCGGTAAGGGTGCCAACCTCGCCGAGATGAACCTTATCGGTATTCCCGTACCTCCGGGATTTACTATCACCACTGACGTATGTTCAGAGTATTATGCAGAGGGCAAGGAGCGAGTTATCGAGTTGTTGCGTCCCGAGGTAGAGGCGGCAATCAAGAATATCGAGAAGCTCACAGGTCGTAAGTTCGGCGACACCACTCTTCCCCTTTTGGTTTCGGTACGCTCTGGCGCACGTGCATCAATGCCCGGCATGATGGATACCATCCTCAACCTCGGTATGAATGATGAGGCTGTTGAGGCTGTAGCCAAGCTCTCGGGCAACCCTCGTTTTGCATGGGACTCATATCGCCGTTTCGTACAGATGTACGGCGACGTTGTACTCGACATGAAGCCCGTATCGAAGGAGGATCACGACCCCTTCGAGGTGCTTATCGAGGCACAGAAGGAGAAGCGTGGCATCAAGGCCGACACAGACCTCACAACCGAGGATTTGCAGGAGCTTGTAGCCGCATTTAAGAAGGCTATCAAGGAGCAGACAGGCAAGGAGTTCCCCACAAGTGCCTGGGATCAGCTCTGGGGTGCTATATGTGCAGTATTCGGCTCATGGATGAATGAGCGCGCTATACTCTATCGTAAGCTTAACAACATCCCCGAGGCTTGGGGTACAGCCGTATCTGTTCAGGCCATGGTATTTGGTAACATGGGCGAGAACTCGGCTACAGGTGTTGCCTTCTCTCGTGATGCCGCTACGGGTGAGAACATCTTCAACGGCGAGTACCTTATCAATGCGCAGGGCGAGGATGTGGTTGCCGGTATCCGCACACCCCAGCAGATTACCATCGAGGGTTCGAAGCGTTGGGCTGCAGCGCAGAACATCTCGGAGGAGGAGCGCAAGGCGAAGTATCCCTCATTGGAGGAGGTTATGCCCGAGGTATATGCCGAGCTTAATGGTATCCAGGAGCACCTCGAGACATACTTCACCGATATGCAGGATATCGAGTTCACCATTCAGGATGGTAAGCTTTGGATGTTGCAGTGCCGCAACGGTAAGCGCACAGGTGCTGCAATGGTTAAGATTGCCATGGATATGCTCCGCGAGGGTCTTATCGACGAGAAGACCGCAGTATTGCGTTGCGAGCCCGAGAAGCTCGACGAGCTCCTCCACCCCGTATTCGATAAGAAGGCTATCAAGAGCGCAAAGGTTATCGTTAAGGGTCTTCCCGCATCTCCCGGTGCTGCTACAGGCCCCGTAGTATTCTTCGCCGACGACGCCGAGAAGCTTCTCAACACTACAGGTCAGAAGGCCATCCTTGTACGTATCGAGACATCTCCCGAGGACTTGAAGGGTATGTTGGATGCTGCAGGTATCCTCACGGCTCGTGGTGGCATGACCTCACATGCAGCCGTTGTGGCTCGCGGTATGGGTAAGTGCTGCGTATCGGGTGCCGGTGAGCTTGAGATTGACTACAAGGCTCGCACAATCAAGGTTAATGGCTACACCATCAAGGAGGGCGACTGGATCTCGTTGAACGGTTCTACAGGTGAGGTTTACCTCGGTCAGGTAGCTACACAGGCCGCAAACCTCGACGGCGACTTCGGTAAGTTGATGGAGCTTGCAGGCAAGTATTCAAAGATGAATGTACGTGCCAATGCTGATACTCCTCGTGATGCAGAGCAGGCATTTGCCTTTGGCGCACAGGGTATCGGTCTTTGCCGCACCGAGCATATGTTCTTCGAAGGCGACCGCATCAAGGCTATCCGCGAGATGATTCTCTCGGATGACGAGGCCGGCCGTCGCGTAGCTCTCAACAAGTTGCTTCCCATGCAGCGTGGCGACTTCGAGGGTCTGTTCAAGGTGATGAACGGCTACCCCGTTATCGTACGCCTTCTCGATCCCCCCTTGCATGAGTTCGCTCCCAACACCGAGAAGGATCAGCGCGACATGGCCGAGGCTATGGGTATTCCCTTCGAGAAGGTTGTTGCCAAGGTTGAGGCTTTGCACGAGGTGAACCCCATGCTTGGTCACCGCGGCTGCCGTTTGGGTAACACATATCCCGAGATTACCGAGATGCAGGCACGTGCCATCATCGAGGCTGCAATGAACGTTAAGGCTTCAGGCACTCCCGTGAAGGTGGAGATCATGGTTCCCCTGGTAGGTAACCACAAGGAGCTCCGCTACCAGAAGAACATCATCGACAAGACTGCCGAGGCTGTATTTGCAGAGCGCAACGACCGCATCGACTACCTTGTAGGTACGATGATTGAGGTTCCTCGTGCTGCAGTTACTGCTAACCAGATTGCCGAGGTTGCCGAGTTCTTCTCATTCGGTACTAACGACCTTACACAGATGACCCTGGGCTTCTCTCGTGACGATATCGCGAAGTTCTTGCCTGTATATCTCGAGAAGAACATCTTGAAGAATGATCCCTTCAAGATTTTGGATCGCAATGGTGTAGGTCAGCTTATCCGCGAGGCTGTATTCAAGGGTCGCACAACACGTCCCGAGTTGAAGTGCGGTATCTGCGGTGAGCACGGCGGTGAGCCATCATCAGTAGAGTTCTGCCACCACGCCGGTTTGAACTACGTAAGCTGCTCTCCTTTCCGCGTACCTATTGCACGTCTTGCAGCGGCTCACGCAGCATTGCAGGAGTAATAAATCCATACACACAACGAGGTGGGTGACTATAAAGTAAAATAGTCACCCGCTTTTTGTTTAGATGTGGTAAGTGAAAAGATGTCGTTCTATGCTTGCAAAGTCAGTAAAAGCGAAGATTGTTAATCGTAAATGAGTATTCTACCAAACAAGGGATACATCCAAAGAGCCTTGCTGGGCAGATTCTTTTTACATTCTATTATAATACTTTGCATAGCGGTATATATATTTATTAAAAATAATTCGTTTTTTTGGTACACTCTACAATTATTTTTTGTATATTTGTATAAAATTATGGTGTGCTATGCGACAGCACTCCGTAAATAGCTATGATATAAGACAATAAACTAATTATATAAAACTACAAACTACACAACAATGGACAATGTAAACGCTATGCAGTTGCAGGATGTCGTTATCCGTTTCTCGGGTGACTCGGGTGATGGTATGCAGCTTACCGGAACACTCTTCTCGGATACATCAGCACTGCTCGGAAATGGTATCTCGACCTTCCCGGACTACCCCGCAGAGATTCGTGCCCCACAGGGTACTGTAGCAGGTGTATCTGGCTTCCAGGTACACATCGGCTCGTCACGTGTGGATAACCCCGGTGACTACTGCGATGTATTGGTTGCGATGAATCCCGCAGCCCTTATCGCTAATCGTCAGTGGCTCAAGCCCTCGGCTACGGTTATCATTGATGGTGACACAATGACAGAGGATAACATCAAGAAGGCCGGCTTCAAGACTCTCGATCCTATCACCGAGCTTAACCTTCAGGATTACAATGTCGTTATTCCCGATATCACAACCATGACCAAGGAGGCTTTAAAGGATAGCGGCATGGATAACAAGGCTATTGTTAAGTGTAAGAATATGTTCGCATTGGGCATCGTATTCTGGATGTACAACCGTCCCGATGACTATGCAAAGAACTACCTTGACTCGAAGTTCGCAAAGAAGAATCCCCTGGTTGCCGAGGCTAACAAGAAGGTTATCGAGGCCGGTTACAACTATGCAGCCAACACACACCAGTTTGCAAACAACTATACGGTAGCTCCTGCCGAGTTGGAGAAGGGTACATATCGCTCAATCAACGGTAATACAGCTACTGCATGGGGCTTCTGTGCTGCTTCAGAGAAGTCGGGACTACCCCTCTTCTGTGGCTCATACCCCATCACTCCCGCAACGGTGATCCTCGAGGAGCTTGCCAAGCGCAAGGATCTCGGAGTGAAGACCGTGCAGGCCGAGGATGAGATTGCAGGTATCTGCACCTCTATCGGTGCTGCCTATGCAGGTAACTTCGCTGTGACAACAACATCAGGCCCCGGCATCTCACTGAAGAGCGAGGCCATGGGCTTGGCAGTTATGGCCGAGCTTCCTTTGGTTGTTGTTGATGTTCAGCGCGGAGGTCCCTCTACAGGTCTTCCTACAAAGACCGAGCAGAGCGACCTAAACCAGGCACTCTACGGCCGTAATGGCGAGTGTCCTATGGTTGTCATCGCAGCATCATCACCCAGCGACTGCTTCCACTACGCATTTATGGCAGGTAAGATTGCCATGGAGCATATGACTCCCGTAATGTTACTCTCGGAGAGCTTCATCGCCAACGGCTCGGAGCCTTGGAAGATTCCTTCGATGTCTGACTACCCCGCCATCGTACCTCCCATTGTGGAGCCTCGCAAGGAGGGTGAGTTCATGCCCTACGCTCGCAACGAGAAGCTCGCACGCGGCTGGGCATTCCCCGGCAAGGAGGGCTTGGAGCACCGCATCGGTGGTCTGGAGAAGGACCACATCAAGGGTAGCATTTCTCACGACCCGAAGAACCACCAGGAGATGGTAACTACACGTAAGCGCAAGGTTGAACTTGTAGCCGAAGAGTTGCCCGAGTTGGAGGTATTCGGTGCACAGGAGGCTGATGTATTGGTTGTTGGCTGGGGTGGTACTCGCGGACACCTTCACAGTGCTGTCAAGCAGTTGCAGGATGAGGGTAAGTCTGTAGCACACCTCCACTTCAACTATATCTACCCCTTGCAGAAGGGCGTTGAGGAGACCTTGAAGCGATACAAGCGCATCGTGGTATGCGAGCTTAACGAGGGTCAGTTTGCGGGCTACCTGCGTCAGCAGTTCCAAGACGTGGTTATCGAGTCTTATGGCAAGACCGAGGGTCAGCCCTTCACCGTTATCGAGATTAAGAATAAGGTAAACTCAATGTTGTAATAGAGACACCACAAATAACTTAATAATAGAAAATACTATGGCAGATTTTAAGTATACACCCGCTGATTTCAAGAGCGATCAACAGGTTAAGTGGTGTCCGGGATGTGGCGACCACGCTATTCTTAACGCCGTGCAGCGCGCGATGCCCGAGGTAGCTGATGCCCTGGGTAAGCCCCACAATAAGTTCACCTTCGTATCGGGTATTGGTTGCTCGTCACGCTTCATCTACTACATGAAGACCTTCGGCTTCCACACTATCCATGGCCGTGCCAACGCCATTGCGACAGGTATTAAGACCGCAAACCCCGACCTCTCGGTATGGGTATGTACAGGTGATGGCGACTCATTGGCTATCGGTGGTAACCACTTCATCCACGCTATACGTCGCAACATAGACCTTAATGTCATCCTCTTCAACAACGAGATTTATGGCTTGACAAAGGGTCAGTACTCGCCTACTACAAAGCTTGGCAAGATTACCAAGACCTCACCTTTCGGTACTGTGGAGAAGCCCTTCACACCCGGTGAGCTGGTTATCGGTGCCAAGGGTACCTTCTTTGCACGCACCATCGACCAGGAGGTCATGCTCACAAAGGATTGCTTGTTGGCAGCAGCAAAGCATAAGGGCATGGCTGTCACAGAGGCATTGGTTAACTGCATGATTTTCAACGACAAGACACATGCTATGTTCGCAGGCGACAAGGCTACACGTGAGGAGAATACCATTCTTTTGAAGCATGGTGAGAAGATGCTATTCGGCAAGGATAAGCAGAAGGGTCTTGTATTTGAAAACATGCGTCTCAAGGCCGTGACTATCGGTGAGGATGGCTATACGCTCGACGATGTCTTGGTACACGACGCCAAGTGCGCAGATACAACGCTTCATTCTATGCTTGCCGCAATGAAGTATCCCGAGTATCCTGTTGCAGTGGGTGTTATCCGCGATGTTGATGACGAGAATGTCTATGATGTAAAGGTTCAGCAGCAGGTCGAGGAGGTCAAGGCTACGGCGAAGATTAAGTGTGTAGATGATCTTTTGCGCTCGGGTCAGACCTGGGAAATCAAGTAATTTTCGATTTGTATAGGGCATCTTTGCCTCATCTATAAAGTGTGGGTGGCTAAAAGTATAAAACAGCCACCCACCTTTTGTGTTGAATAGTGGATGACTATTTTACTTTTTGTTCAGCCTCCTTTTCAGATATACACTATATCAAAACCATTCATCCATACTATTGTTTTTTTCAAAATTATTTATTAATTTTGTTACATGAAGTTTTTGCCACACAAATAATTAAAGACACTCGATATTATGATACATCTGTTTACCCTACTATTTCTTGCCTTTATAGCCACCTCGTGTGAGATGAATGGCGGAGAGCTCGACAAGAAGAATAACGGACTGACCTTTGCCGAAGGCACGGAGCTGCTCGCCGAGTTTAAGGCTCGTGGCGGCTCGGCGACGTTTAAGTTTACCGCCGACCTCGATTGGGAGGCCACGGCATCCGAAGAGTGGATTACGGTATCGCCTGATAAGGGAGAAGCCGGTGAGGGGCAGATAAAAATCAAGGCCAAGGAGAATGAAGAGCTGGAGGAGAGAGAGGGATATGTCGATATAACACTCTCCAATGATAAGAGCTACCGCATAGAGGTAGAGCAGATGGAGGGCGACCCCATATGTGAGCTCGGCGACGATGGCGAATATATCGTATCAGCAAAGGGCGGCGAAGTGGAGATTGAGGTTACAACAAATATCGAATATAGCATTTATATCCCCACCTCGGCGCGCAAATGGATATCACACGAAGATACTCGAGCCCTACGTACCGATACCGTGATATTGGATATCTCGAAAAATACGGGTGAGAAGCGTAGTGCGACCATTAAGCTCCGCGATAAGAGAGGTGAGACCCTGCAGGAGATAACTATAGAGCAGAAGGGTGTTGTCTCAAGCGAAGAGGAGAAGCCTGTTTTTGAGATTGGTGACAATGGAGAGTATATCGTTGAGGCTACGGGTGGTGATGTTGAGATTGAGGTTACGACAAACCTTGAGTATGATGTGTATATTCCAAAGGATGTCAAGGAGTGGGTTGAGTATGTCGAGACACGTTCGGTGCGCAACGAGACCGTAGTTTTGAGTGTTGCCGTGAATGATAGTGAGGCGGAGCGTACAGCCGTTATCGAGCTCCGAGATAAGAGTGGCGACACCTTGGAGGAGATAACCATTGTGCAGAGGGGCGAGGAGCCTGTTTTTGAGGTCGGTGACAATGGAGAGTATATCGTTGAGGCCACGGGTGGTGATGTTGAGATTGAGGTTACGACCAACCTTGAGTATAGCGTATATATTCCAAAGGATGTCGAGGAGTGGGTTAAGCTTATCGAGACACGCTCGGTGCGCAACGAAACGGTAGTTTTGAGTGTTGCCGTGAATGATAGTGAGGCGGAGCGTACAGCCGTTATCGAGCTCCGAGATAAGAGTGGTGACACCTTGGAGGAGATAACCATTGTGCAGAGAGGTAAGAGCGCGGAGGAGGAGCCTGTCTTTGAGATTGGTGACAATGGAGAGTATATCGTTGAGGCCGAGGGTGGCGATGTTGAGATTGAGGTTACGACAAACCTTGAGTATAGCGTATATATTCCAAAGGATGCCGAGGAGTGGATTGAGCTTATC
>JAZNFC010000064.1:0-12259 GCA_045588935.1 Alistipes sp.
CGACCCCAAGAAGGAGTATCCCGTGCTTATGACACAGTACTCGGGTCCCGGCTCGCAGGAGATAGCCAATCGCTACACGACAGATTGGGAGGAGACCATGGCGCGTAATGGCTATATCGTAGCATCGTGTGATGCTCGCGGCACGGGCTTCCGTGGTGAGGCATTCAAGAAGGTGACCTATGCCAACCTCGGATACTGTGAGGTGGAGGATCAGATATCCTTTGCACGACATCTCGCATCGCAGAGGTTTGTCGATGCTCAGCGCATAGGTATCTATGGCTGGTCGTATGGAGGCTTCATGGCCCTTGGCTGCGCCCTGAAGGGTGATGGTCTTTTCAAGGTGGCTATAGCTGTAGCACCTGTTACCTCATGGCGCTTCTACGACACCATCTACACCGAGATATACAATGGTCTGCCCCAGGATAACCCCGAGGGCTATGACAACAACTCCCCCATAAACTTTGCAGACCGACTCTCGGATAAGACGAGCCTGCTCATCATTCACGGCACGGCCGACGATAATGTACACTTCCAGAATACCATGGAGATGTGTCGCGCCCTGAACCGCGCAGCGAAGCAGTATGATATGATGGTCTATCCCGATCAGAACCACTCGATGCGCCCCGACGATATGTTTAACATACGTCAGAAAATGGTGGACTACTGCCTCGAGAACTTGTAATGGGTATAAAAAGTTGCTTTTTAGAAAATAATTAGTACCTTTGTGCGCTCATTATTGGATATAAATAATACTAAATAAATTATATTATGACTATTACAGCATCAGACATTAAGATTGGCATGTGCGTGGAGATGGAGGGTAAGACCTTTATCGTTGTAGATTTCCAGCACTGCAAGCCCGGCAAGGGTCCCGCCTTTGTGCGCTCAAAGCTCAAGAACCTCGAGAATGGTAACGTTCTCGACAAGACCTTCTCTTCAGTATCGCAGAAGATCGAGCAGGTGCGCGTAGAGCGTCGCCCCTACCAGTTTACATACGAGGATGACCTCGGTGCTCACTTTATGCACACCGAGACATTCGAGGAGATTAACATCGACAAGAAGCTTATCAACAATGCAGACCTTATGGCTGATGGTCAGATTGTTGAGGTTATGTTCCATACCGAGAAGGAGACTGTGCTCTCTGCCGAGCTTCCTCCCATCGTAGATATGGAGATTACTTATACCGAGCCCGGTGTGCGTGGTGATACCGCCTCTACAAACTCGCTTAAGGCTGCTACCGTAAATACCGGTGCGACCATTAAGGTGCCTTTGTTTATCAATACAGGCGATAAGATTCGTGTAGATACACGTACTCGTGAGTATTACGAGCGCATCAAGTAATTTTAGATTTTATAGGGCATCTTCGCCCCATCTATAAAGTAACCCTCTTGGGATGTAGGTCACACTACTATTCCAAGAGGGTTGCTTTATGGATAGAGAACAGATAACAGATAACAGATAACAGATAACAGAGTGATGGGCTACTATGTTTTGTAGCTATGAGTTAATCATATATTACCTCATCGAAACTCCTTTGAGGCAAAACTGCGTAATGCCTCTACTTTGCTACGGCTCGGCATAGTGAGCAAGCTCCCTCTGCCCTCGCCTTAATCGCAAAGTTCACCTTTCACCTTTCACCTTTCACCTTTCAGCTTTCAGCTTTCAGCTTTCACCTTTCACCTTTCCACTTTGCTCTTTCAGATCAGCACCTTGGCCAATGCCTGTACGGCGCGGCCACGATGAGATATGGCATTCTTCTCCTCTGCCGACATCTCGGCAAACGTAACGCTCTTACCATCAGGTATAAACAATGGGTCGTAGCCAAAGCCCTCCTTGCCGGCCTCCGATGTGGCAATGGTGCCCGTGACGATGCCCTCGACCTGCTGCTCCACGCCCGAGCGTATGAGCGAGATAACCGTGCGGAAGCGGGCACGACGATTACTCTTGCCCTCCAGCTCCTTGAGAAGCTTGCGGTTGTTGGCCGCAAAGTCGTGTCCCTCTGTGGCGTAGCGCGCTGAACGTACTCCGGGGGCGCCATTCAGGGCCTCGACCTCCAGACCCGTATCATCGGCAAAGCAGTCCAAGCCCGTGCGTTCATACACATATCTGGCTTTGATAGATGCGTTTTCGTCAAGCGTAGCTCCCGTCTCGGGTATATCCTCGGTGATACCCACCTCCTTGAGCGTTACGAGCTCTATGTCATCATTCAGCACAGCTCTCACCTCGGAGAGCTTGTGTGCGTTGTTTGTTGCAAATACTATCTTCATAGTCAATATATTACATGCGTGCCACCTCCAACTTCTCGAGGCGTGTATCCATGACAATCTTGTCTATGATTGTCTTCACGACGATATCTATCTCCGAGCCTTCGGAGTAGTCTGCAGGACATACATGGTTTACGCGGTTGTCGCGTATAAGTTCATTGAGCACGGTGCGCTGTCCTTGCTCATTGGGGTTATATACCGCAATAGAGTGACCTCCGAAGTTCTTAACCAGCTTCATACATGGTATATCCGTTGTACCGTCGCCAAAATATATCATGCGCGAGAAGGGTATAGGACGCTTGTTCTCCTCTATAAAGCGGTTTACATCCTTGGTGTCGAAGACCGACTCCACGCCCTTATTTATCTTGAAGATAAACTGCGTCTTATTCGTATAGTTTACCGCCACGGCAGGCCAGTAGGCTATGCCATCGACATTATAGAGGTAGGAGCAGGCGTAGATATTCTTAAACTCATGAGCTATGGCCGTGCCCTCGATAATCTCCTTCAAGCCCGAGGAGTTGACATAGTGTAGTATGGTGATGCCGCGCTCTGCGCCATAGTCATTTATGCGCTTAAACCACTCGATAACACCCTCATAAAACATAACATTACGTCCCGACTCGCGGAAGGCCTCACGACGTAGCGATAAGCCCTTCGATTGCGCCGCCTGGAGCATGCGCGCCATATATGTCAGCACCTGGTCAGCATCCTGCTCTTCGGCCAATGTGTTGGCTTCGTGCCAAAACTCCATGTTGCTCTTACCCACGGCGGGGATAAAGTCATACTCCTGCATGTTGCCTGGAGCAAGTGTGCCATCGAAATCGTAGATTAGGGCTATGCTGATATTCTCTCTCATTATGAAAAAGTTTTGTGTAAACAACTCTCAAAGATACAAAAAAAAAGGATATATAGTATAAAAAGGTAGATTTTATCAATATTATCAACCGAATGATTGCTCTTTTGAATAAATTTACTATAACTTTGTGATGGTTTTTTACCCGATATCGAGGATATGGTGATTTGCAACAGATAGTTACTAAACCTTATAAATTTAAACATTCTATGACAAAGTTAAACAAACCTGCAATTTTAGTTGTTGATATGCTCAATGACTTTGTGTATGGCGCTTTGACATGTGACCGCGCTAAGGCTATTGTTCCTGCTACTGCAGAGCTCCTAAATAGTGCACGTGCGGCGGGTGTGCCTGTGATTTTTTGTAATGATGCTCATCGTGCGGGTATAGACCGCGAGCTTATTATCTGGGGAGATCATGCTATTGCCGGCACGCCCGGTGCCGAGGTTATTCCCGAACTAAATCTCTCGGAGAGGGATTATGTCGTGCCCAAGCGCAGATATAGTGGATTCTTCCAGACAGACCTCGATATACTCCTTAAGGAGTTGGGTGTGCAGACAGTGGTGATGACGGGCTTGCATGCTCATATGTGTGTTCGTCACACCTCGGCAGATGCCTACTGCCTTGGCTACGACGTGGTGGTGGCAAAGGAGGCAACCGACTCATTTACCGAGGAGGATTATCTCAACGGTTTGGCCTACTTGAAGCTGTGCTATGGTGCTGATGCATATACCAATGCGGAGCTAAAGGAGATGTTTTAGATTGCTTAATATTGCGTGTAGGCAATCTATACAACATAGGCGAGGGTGTTCGACATGATTGTGGCAACATCCTTGCTTATTTTTTGTTATTTCAAAAACTTATTATATATTTACCTTGTGGATTTTTGAAATATTAATAACGTACATCATAAAACATCTGAATTATGGAGTTTAAGGAAGTAGTAAAGAAACGTCGCTCGACACGTAGATATACGGGTCAACCTGTTGAGATAGAGAAGCTTCAGCGAGCTATGGAGCTGGCCTTGGCAGCACCTTCATCGAAGAATACGCGCTCGACACGCCTTATGGCTGTTACCGATCTGAGGCGTGTGCATGCGTTGGGCAAGCTGCGCGACTGGGGGTCGAGCCTTTTGGAGGAGGCCGGAGCTGCCGTTGTGATCCTTGGCGATGAGGAGGCGAGCCCTATGTGGCAGACCAATGCTACGATTATGGCTACGGTGTTGCAGCTTGCGCTGGTGGATGAGGGTCTTGCTTCATGCTGGGTGCATGTGGGTGACTACCTCACGCTGAAGGATGAGCCTGCGAGTCAGCGCAGCGAGGATTATGTCAAGGAGCTTCTGCCCGAGATACCGACTGACTATCGTGTGTGGTGTGTGATATCTATCGGCTATGCCGACTACACGCCAAAGCCGCTGCCCGAGTATGAGGGGCCGGAGCGTCTGCTCTTTGTGCGATAGTGCGGATGAGGATAAACATGTGGCGCAATACTCTTATTGAGGAGTGTTGCGCCTATTTTTATTCTCTTTTTCGCAATAATCTTCGAAGAAGATGCGTTGAGAATGGAGAAAAAATCCTATCTTTGCAAGATGATTATGCGAAAAGAATATCTGATACTTACACTGACCCTTATTCTCTTGCTTGTGTCGTGCGACAAGATTATGAAGGTTGGTGGCGATATGCCTATGGATGATGTCGTTGCCACGGTTGATGGTGTACACCTTCTCCGTGCCGACCTAAATCGAGATATGCCTTCGGGATTGTCGGGTGCCGACAGCGTGACCTTTACCCGTATGTATGTGGATGACTGGGTGCTCAAGCAGCTGAAGATGCGTCGTGCCTCGGAGGTGCTCTCCTCGCGCGAGCAGGATATAGAGCGCCTGGTTGAGGGCTACCGTCAGTCGCTCATCATGCGTAAGCTGGATCAGCACTATGTCGATAGTGTCATAGACCTTGAGATTACTCCCCAGCAGATTGCGGCGCACTACCGTGCTCGTGCTTCCCACTTCAAGTTGTCGCACCACCTTGTTCGTGGCGTTGTGGTTAAGGCTCCGCGTACTTTCCGTAACACGCAGACGCTTGCCACGGCACTGAAGAGTGCCAAGCGTAATGGCACGGCCGAGGAGGTGATAGCACTCGGCGAGAAGCATGGACTGCAGGTTACGGATATGACCCAGACATGGGTTTCCTACTCCGACTTCTTGAGTAACCTGCCGACGGTACGCACGCGCTCGTACGAGGATTTGCTGGATAAGAGCGGTGTGCAACAGATGTCGTCGGATGATGCGCTCTTTCGCTTTATTATTCTCGATGTGGCGCGTAAGGGGGAGACGGCGCCGATGGAGTGTGTTGAGCAGGATATACGTCGTATGCTCTATGCCGAGCGACGCTCGGCTATAGTGCACGGCTACGAGGAGGAGCTCAAGCGTGCAGCACTTGCTGCCGGACGTATAACTATCGCCGATACTATACACATGCAGACGATGGGTTATCTGTTGGAGGAGCCCGAGAGTGTGGATATAAGTGTGCGTGAGCCGCAGGACAGCCTCTTCGAGGAGGAGATAATTAACGAATAGACTTTGAATTAGATGATACGTAGAGTTTTCGCAGTGGCACTCTGTGTGGTGTCTCTTGTTGCAAATATGGAGCAGGTTGTGGCGCAGCGTCGTCAGGTTATGCTCGACAAGGTTGTTGCCGTAGTTGGAGGCTCCTCCATTCTTCACTCCGAGGTTATGGAGTATGCCGAGGCGCTTGCTGCGCAGCAGCGACAGATGGGCTACACCTCGGAGCGTGACCCTATGTCGGAGTCGCTGGAGGCGTTGCTCGAGCAGAAGCTCCTCTATAATCAGGCGTTGATAGACTCCGTAGAGGCTGGCACAGCGGGTGTAGCACAGCGCGTGGAGGAGTACCTGCAGATGCTTATTGCCGAGGAGGGAGGCATTGCGGCTCTTGAGGCCAAGGAGCACATGCCCATCTTCACCTACCGTGAGATGCTGCGAGCTCGTTATGAGGAGCAGACATATGCCGAGGCTATGAAGGCCGATGTTGTGGGTAAGGTTACGGTGGTGCCGGGCGAGGTGGAGCGATTCTATAAGCGCATAGATAAGGATAGTTTGCCGGTTATTGGTGAGCAGTATGTATATGCACATATCACGAAGTTCCCATCCTCGTTGAAGGAGGCGCAGCAGCGCACCAAGGAGCGTCTGCTTGATATGCGTGAGCGCATAATCACGGGTAAGACGCGCTTCTCGGTGTTGGCACGCATGTACTCGGTGGATGGCTCGGCGATACATGGAGGCGAGATGGAGCCTATGTCTGCGTCATACTTCGTGCGACCCTTTGCCGAGGCGTTGGAGAAGTTGCAGCCCGGACAGGTGTCGGAGATTGTCGAGACCGAGTATGGATTTCATATTATCGAGCTTATAGATAAGAGGGGCGATATCTACCACTGCCGACATATCGTTCTACGTCCCACCTTTACGCGTGAGGAGCTTATGGAGCCGGCGCACCAGCTCGATAGTATCGCACGCCTTATACGTGTCGATTCGCTCTCGTTTGAGGATGCTGCGTTGCAGTTTTCGGATGATGCTGCCTCGAAGTATAACGGAGGTATAGTCTCTAACCACGATATTCTGGAGCGCATGGGCATGTATGGCGGTGCTCGCATGACGGCTACGCGCTTCCTGAAGGAGGACTTCGGACAGCAAGGTGGTAAGTCGCTTGAGGATTATAATGCACTATCGCGTCTAAAGGTGGGTGAGGTGTCGGACTCGTTCCAGACCGCCGACCTCACGGGTAACCAAATGAGTAAGATTGTGAAGCTCGTGGATGTTATCCCTGCACATACGGCTTCGCTCAAGGATGACTACATACGTCTGGAGGAGATGGCGTTGAAGGAGAAGCAGGAGAGGGTCTATCGTGAGTGGTTGTCGAGCAAGATGGAGTCTATGTATATATACATCGACCCTGATTATCGTTACGACGACTTCGAGAATAAGAGTTGGATTAAGTAGTGTTATCGAATTACACCGGCCGATATGCGTAAGAAGTTTATATCACCTCTCATCGTTGCTCTGCTTCTCGTTGGCACGCTCTACTTCGCGGCCAGCGGACGTAGTTATATCTCCTATGCCGACTTGGATGCTGCTATGCTCATGCCTGCCGATGATCGCGATACGGGAGAGCGTCGCATGGTGGATATGATTGCCGATGACAGTTACCTTATAGACCAGGGTGACTCGACGATATTCATCCTTGTGGGCAACTTCGCGGCACACCACAACGGCACGGTGATTCTCGCCGATAGTGCTGTGCGTTACTCTAATCAGAGCTTCGAGTGCTTCGGCAATGTGCTGATAAATCAGAATACGACATACGCCTATGGCGACCGTGCCGAGTATAACCATGATAATGGCAAGGCACGTATCTACTCCGAGCTGGTAAAGGTTGTAGATGGTGATGCTGTGATGTACACCTACAACTGCATCTTCGACACAGCGGCCGAGATGGGTGAGTTCTATGGCGGTTGCTATGTGGATAAGGCTGACAGCCATATGGAGTCCGAGCGCGGATACTATAATACGGAGACGCATGACCTTATTGCCGTGAAGAATGTCGAGATGCGCGATGATAGCTACCTTATGGTTGGCGATTCGGTAATCTTCAATACGAATACCGAGGATGCTCACTACTTCAGCAATACGAATATTTGGAATGATAAGGATGAGTACCTCTTCGCCAATGAGGGCTTCTATATCAAGTCACGCGACCTGCACCACTTGGTGCGCGATGCCTATATCCTCACTCCCGAACGAGAGATATGGAGCGACTCAATCGAGTACTATCGCACGGATAACCATATTATCGGTCGCGGAAATATACAGATGGACGACACTACACAGAAGGTCTTGGGCTTTGCTGACTATGGCGAGTGGTGGGATGAGCCCGGCAATGCGCTCTTTACGCGTCGTCCTTCGATGATTAATTACGATCCTACGCAGCCCGACTCTCTCTTCTTGTCGGGTGATACCTTGTGGATGTACACCATAGAGGTGGGCCGTATGGCTGCTGAGCGTGCTGCACAGCAGGAGGCTTCGATGATGGAGCAGAGGGATACGGTTGCCTCGGAGTCTTCGGATGTAGCTGCCGAGGAGCACCACGACGAGACTGCAGGGGAGGCTGTGAGTGGTGAGGCGACAATCAATTCTTCAAGCGATATGTTCGAGCGTGGCGATAAGGAACAGGATAATAGAGCCCAGATGCCCGAGGAGCGAGGAGATAGGGAGCGTGAGCGTCATGCCGAGGTGCAGGAGGATGCCTCGAATAATGCTGGTCATGCGCGTAGAACCACCTCCCCGGTCGATACTCTTACCGCGGAAGAGGTGGTCGCGGAGGGCGTTGTCGATACTCTTATGCGCGATGCCTTGGCTGTGGATACTCTGGCCGTGGATACTCTGGCAACAGATAGCATAAAGCCCCTTACCAAGCGCCAAATACGTTACCGCGCCAAGCTCGAGCGTCGTCGTCTGCGTGACTCGGTGAAGAGTGCCGAGCGTCGTGTGCGCGACTCGGTGGATAGCCTTGAGCGTCGTGTGCGTGACTCGATACAGCTTATCAAGGATTCGTTGCTAAAGATAGAGGTGGACTCGATTATTGCCAAGCGCATCGAGCGTAGTTCGCGTCTTGCCGATGAGGAGAAGGCGCGTATAGCGCGTGTGAAGGAGAGGGCCGAGATGCGTCGTCGCCATAAGATAGATAAGGCGAAGGCGCGTGCGCTACGTCGCGGTAAGGAGTATAAGGGGGAGGAGTACACGATAGATAGTGCCGTTGTCGATTCGGCACTCGTGGAGCGCGAACCGAAGGATAGCATTGCGGCAGATAGTACGCTTATCGACACGGCGGCCATGGATTCACTCTCTATCGACTCGTTGGCTGCGAGGGTGGAGCCTCAAATACCGATAGATAGTACCTATAAGATGATTAAGGCCTACCGTCGTGTGAAGATGTATCGTTCGGACTCGCAGATGGTGTGCGACTCGTTGGTGCTGCTCAATACCGACTCTATCGTACGACTATATATAGACCCGCTACTGTGGAACGAGGGCAATCAGGTGTCGTCGGACTCTATGGCGATATATACGCGCCACGAGAAGTTGGTCAAGGCGCACTTTATGGGTGATCCGATGCTCGGTGCAGAGATAGATACTATGTACTACAATCAGGTTAAGGGCAAGGATATGACTGCATATTTCAACGAGGGACAGCTCTATCGTAACGATGTCGATGGTAATGCCCAGACGATATATTATATGCAGGAGGAGGAGAGCCCGGAGGTTACGGGTATGATGTATATTGAGAGTGCTGCGATAACCTTCTACCTTGTCGATGGCGAGATGGATAAGATTGTATATAAGCAGCAGCCCGAGTATGTGCTCTATCCTTTGGCTATGATACCTGAAGATCAGAAGCTCAAGCTGCCTGACTTCGAGTGGCACTACGACCGTCGTCCTACGCGCGACTCGGTGTGTGACCGCGAGATACGACCTACGCGCCGTGAGGATAATATCGAGCATCGCAAGCCTCGCTTCCGTATTACCGAGCGTATAGACTATGATCGTCGCCGACTGGTGGAGAACAGCATGTGGGTAGATCGCCTCGATGAGCTTACTCCGGATGTTATCGAGTGGCGCAACTCACGTGCCTCATATAATCAATAAGTGTGCTATGCGATATATCAAATCTCTTATATTCGTTGTCGCTCTTATGCTCTCGTCGCATGCTATGGCGCAGAGCAGCACAACACCTGCTACGGCCCCTCGCACACGTCTTGTACCCTATGCTACGGCTACGGCTGCTGCCGAACGTAGCCTTGCGCGTCAGCGATATATGCAGCCCATCACGGAGTGGACACGTGGTGCGGAGGGTAGCTACTGCGGCGAGTTCACCTATCCCTTCTCGTGGGTCGAGCGTCAGATATTTATGCGTGTTGAGGGCGTGGCATGCCCTTACGAGGTGGTGCTCAACGGTCGCTCCATAGCCTCGTCAAGCAATGGACATGTGGCCAAGGAGTATAATATCACGAAGCTGGCGCGTGAGGATAAGAATAGCGTGGAGCTGCGCCTATTGCCACGCGATGGCGTAGCACCTATAGAGTGCTTCTCGGAAGATGTGGTGCCCACACCTAAAGTATATATCATATCACAGCCGCGCGTGCGTGTGCGCGATGTGGCGTGGAGCGTGGAGCGCGGTGTGGGTAATATTGTGAATGGTAGCTTCTCGGTTGTTATGAGCAATGAGACGCTTGGAGCAAAGTGTGCACGTCTATACTATGAGCTCTACCTCAATGATACTATACGTCTTGGTGGTGGATACCGCGATGTCGAGCTGGGTATGTATGGCCATGATACCTTGCGGTTCGGTATGCCTGTGCCACAGGAGGCACTGTGGAGCGCCGAGTCGCCTATGCGCTTGAGCCTGCGCATGAATAACCGTATCGAGGGTCGCGATGTGGAGTTCTACAACCTTGCTGTAGGCATGCGTGAGCTGCAATATGAGGATGGAACATTTAAGATTAATGGCATGGCGATCGATATGGCGTGGCACGATATGTCGCCTTGCGCCACGGTGCAGGAGGTGGCAGATGCTGTGGCTGCAGGATATCGCGCCTTGCGCTTTGTGGCAGGAGGTGTTGCCGAGGAGGTGCTTGACTATTGTGATGGCGTAGGAGTCTATGTTGCCGTCACGGCACCTATAAACTCGTCGTTGTCGGGTACGTCGCGCAAGCGCAAGGGTAATCCTTCGAATAATCCTGTATGGTGTGAGGAGTATGTGTCGCGCATCACGGAGATGATACATACGACGAAGCGTCACCCCTCGGTTGTGGCCTACTTCCTCGCAGATGATAGTGCCAATGGTATATGTCTTTATGAGGGCTACCTTGCTGCAAAGGCTGTGGCTGGTGCTTGTCCGGTGTTTTATGATGCTTGTGCCGGCGAATGGAATAGTGATAGATAGTAATAATAATGGAATGCTTGGCGTTGTTAATATGGTGGTTAGTAATCATTTAGCAATACTAATGAAAATGATATAAAAAAAATCGCAATTTTTTTTAAAAAAAGTTTTGCAGATTAAAAAAAGTGCTTTATCTTTGCACTCGCAATCGAAAGGTTAGCAAATGCCTCTTTAGCTCAGTTGGTAGAGCACGACACTCTTAATGTTGGGGTCCAGGGTTCGAGCCCCTGAGGGGGTACAGAAGCGAGAAACGAAAGTTTCTCGCTTTTTTGTTGTTGCTCAACGAGTTAAGCAGCCCGTCCTGGGGCGCACCAGTGGCGTATCGTGGTTGTTTTGTCTATGTTTGTCCATCGGCTGTCTAACTAAAACAGACAAATGCGACAAACCTTTTTGAAACCAATAACCGAAAACTTGGACATAGGTTTCGGGTAATCTTGCCCCACTTTCATTAATCTGCGATAATCTTTGCAGATAGTTGCGAATTAACTTGACACTTCCGAATAGTGAGCTTATGTTTGCACTCGTAAACGGCTCATTGAAAGGAATTTGCATAATGTCAACCTTTGTCTAAACATTGTCTATGTTTGTCTAAAAATTGTCTATGTATAGATTCTTCCAGCCGTTTTTAGTAGCGTAATTTTGCAACATAAATAGTACACTGTAAAAACGATTAGAAGCTATGAGAACAGAAATGTTAAGGATTAAGATGATTGCCCACAAAGGCAAACCAAACAAAAGTGGACGAGTACCGATTTTGATGCAACTCACCATTGGTAATCAAACATGCCACATCAGCACCAAACAAACAATACTTCCAGAGAGATGGGGCGATGGTAAACCCAGTGGACATACACGCGATGATCAAGCCATTGCCGCTGTTCTTGATGAGTATCGCACCAAAGCCTACAATAAATTCCTTATAATGCAGGCTCAAGATGTCAATGTAACGCCAGAGAGACTTAAGCAAGCATTGCTGGGCAAAGACATAACTAAACCCAGGGGTTATGTAGAGATCTTTGATCAGTGGCTGGTCGAGTATTCAAAGATGGTCGGTATCACGACCTCCAAGCGTACACTTGACAAATATATATTGGTGCGCAATCGTCTCCAGGATTACATCGCATCTCAACTTG